>NZ_JACSJP010000011.1:0-1315 GCF_018617095.1 Exiguobacterium sp. s83
CCACGCTTCCACCCATGACCTATCTACCTCATCGTCTCTGAGGGGTCTTTCTTGATTGCTCAAAGGGAAATCTCATCTCGGAGGGGGCTTCATGCTTAGATGCTTTCAGCACTTATCCCGTCCGCACGTAGCTACCCAGCGGTGCTCCTGGCGGAACAACTGGTACACCAGCGGTGCGTCCATCCCGGTCCTCTCGTACTAAGGACAGCTCTCCTCAAATTTCCTGCGCCCACGACGGATAGGGACCGAACTGTCTCACGACGTTCTGAACCCAGCTCGCGTACCGCTTTAATGGGCGAACAGCCCAACCCTTGGGACCTACTCCAGCCCCAGGATGCGATGAGCCGACATCGAGGTGCCAAACCTCCCCGTCGATGTGGACTCTTGGGGGAGATCAGCCTGTTATCCCCAGGGTAGCTTTTATCCGTTGAGCGATGGCCCTTCCATGCGGAACCACCGGATCACTAAGCCCGACTTTCGTCCCTGCTCGACTTGTAGGTCTCGCAGTCAAGCTCCCTTCTGCCTTTGCACTCTTCGAATGATTTCCAACCATTCTGAGGGAACCTTTGGGCGCCTCCGTTACTGTTTAGGAGGCGACCGCCCCAGTCAAACTACCCGCCTGACACGGTCCTCCAGCCGGATCACGGCTGCGAGTTAGAGACTCTATACGCAAAGGGTGGTATCCCAAGGGTGTCTCCACCGAAGCTGGCGCTCCGGCTTCACAAACTCCCACCTATCCTGTACATCGCGTACAAAGCCTCAATATCAGGCTGTAGTAAAGCTCCATGGGGTCTTTCCGTCCTGTCGCGGGTAACCTGCATCTTCACAGGTACTATGATTTCACCGGGTCTCTCGTTGAGACAGTGCCCAAATCGTTACGCCTTTCGTGCGGGTCGGAACTTACCCGACAAGGAATTTCGCTACCTTAGGACCGTTATAGTTACGGCCGCCGTTTACTGGGGCTTCGGTTCAGTGCTTCTCTTGCGATGACACATCCCCTTAACCTTCCAGCACCGGGCAGGCGTCAGCCCCTATACTTCATCTTGCGATTTAGCAGAGACCTGTGTTTTTGCTAAACAGTCGTTTGGGCCTATTCACTGCGGCTTATGTTGCCATAAGCGTCCCTTCTCCCGAAGTTACGGGACCATTTTGCCGAGTTCCTTAACGAGAGTTATCCCGCGCGTCTTAGAATTCTCATCTCGCCTACCTGTGTCGGTTTGCGGTACTGGCGCCGACCTCCTCACTAGAGGCTTTTCTTGGCAGCGTGAAATCCGGTGCTTCGCCCTACGGGCTCCACGTCACAGCTCAACCTTGT
>NZ_JACSJP010000011.1:1415-2824 GCF_018617095.1 Exiguobacterium sp. s83
TGCCGGGCGGATTTGCCAACCCGACGGCCTCGCTGCTTGTCCGTGCACTTCCAGTCGCACGGTCACCTTATCCTTCTGCGTCCCCCCATCGTTCAAACGGTGGTACGGCGGTACAGGAATATCGACCTGTTGTCCATCGCCTACGCCTTTCGGCCTCGGCTTAGGTCCAGACTAACCCTGAGCGGACGAGCCTTCCTCAGGAAACCTTAGGCTTTCGACGGAGGGGATTCTCACCCCTCTTTTCGCTACTCACACCGGCATTCTCACTTCCAAGCGCTCCACGGCTCCTCACGATACCGCTTCACTGCTGCTTGGAACGCTCTCCTACCATCCCTTACGGGATCCATAGCTTCGGTGGTATGTTTAGCCCCGTTACATTTTCGGCGCGGCGCCACTCGACTAGTGAGCTATTACGCACTCTTTGAATGGTGGCTGCTTCTAAGCCAACATCCTAGTTGTCTGTGCAGCGCCACATCCTTTTCCACTTAACATACACTTGGGGACCTTAGCTGATGGTCTGGGCTGTTTCCCTCTCGACTACGGATCTTATCACTCGCAGTCTGACTCCCGAGTACAAGTTGCTGGCATTCGGAGTTTGACTGAATTCGGTAACCCTGTGGGGGCCCCTAGTCCAATCAGTGCTCTACCTCCAGAACTCTTCACCTCGAGGCTAGCCCTAAAGCTATTTCGGAGAGAACCAGCTATCTCCAGGTTCGATTGGCATTTCACCGCTACCCACACCTCATCCCCGCACTTTTCAACGTGCGTGGGTTCGGACCTCCAGTCAGTGTTACCTGACCTTCATCCTGGACATGGGTAGATCACCTGGTTTCGGGTCTACGACGACGGACTGATGCGCCCTGTTCAGACTCGCTTTCGCTGCGGCTCCGCCTCATCGGCTTAACCTCGCCCGCCATCGTAACTCGCCGGTTCATTCTACAAAAGGCACGCCATCACCCGTGAACGGGCTCTGACTACTTGTAGGCATACGGTTTCAGGATCTCTTTCACTCCCCTTCCGGGGTGCTTTTCACCTTTCCCTCACGGTACTGGTTCACTATCGGTCACTAGGAAGTATTTAGCCTTGGGAGATGGTCCTCCCGGATTCCGACGGGGTTTCACGTGTCCCGCCGTACTCAGGATCCACTCTGGAGGGGATGGGGTTTCGGCTACAGGGCCGTCACCTTCTCTGGCCGACCTTTCCAGGTCGTTCACCTACCCTATCCCTTTGTAACTCCGTGTAGAGTGTCCTACAACCCCAGGAAGCATGCTTCCTGGTTTGGGCTGTTCCCGTTTCGCTCGCCGCTACTCAGGGAATCGAATTTTCTTTCTCTTCCTCCGGGTACTTAGATGTTTCAGTTCCCCGGGTATGCCTCACGCCACGCTATGTATTCACGTGGGTGTCCCGCC
>NZ_JACSJP010000013.1:0-959 GCF_018617095.1 Exiguobacterium sp. s83
GTTCCCATGCCGAACACGGAAGTTAAGCGTCTCAGCGCCGAAAGTAGTTGGGGGATCTCCCCCTGTGAGGATAGGACGTTGCCAGGCAAACGGTGGTTCTGGAGCATTCGCTCAAGGGCCGCCGTTTTTTCATATCATCGATTCAGCTTAGTGGAAGAGAGGACGTAAGAAGCAATGGCTAAGAAAATCAAAGTATATGTCGAACCAAATGAAACGGTCAGTGAATGTTTAGATCGAATCAATGAAATGGGTTATCGTCCTATACGCCGTATTGAAAAGCCCGTCTTTGAGCAAACGGGAGCCAAAGATGAACCTGTCCATTCCCATCAATCGATTTTATTTGAATGCGTCTCTAAAGAATCCTAATGCCAAGTCGTCACACTATCTGTGTGACGGCTTTTTTATGTCTTTAACTAAATCAGGCGAGAATTCTCCCTCCTCTAAGCGCCTCGGGCCGTAGCCCGCGTAGGTGGGGGATGAATCGCCCAATCCAATAGTCTTCTCCTCCTGTGACAGATGTGACGAACAAAGGTTCGGGATTCCGTCAGATTCTTCCTCTCCCTCCGCGGGTATCGGATGAGGAGGACACATCACGATCTTCGTAGGGGAGGAGGGACGAACATGCTGAAAGGCTATAAATATAGGCTCCACCCACGCCGGCACAGGAAGAGTTCCTCATCAAGACGATCGGCTGCGCCCGGTTCATCTACAATAAGCTGCTCGAGGACCGCATCGCCATCCGCGAGGAGGCGAAGGCGGGGAACGGGACGAGACGGAAACCGGCGACACCCGCCTCCTACAAGCCCCTGTTCCCGTTTCTCGCCGAGGCGGACAGCCTCGCGCTCGCGAACGCGAAGCTGAACCTCGACGCCGCGTTCGCGAAGTTCTTCGCCGGGACGGGCGGCTTCCCGGCCTTCAAATCGAGACGGCGGTCGCGCGCCTCCTACACGACGAACAAC
>NZ_JACSJP010000014.1:0-899 GCF_018617095.1 Exiguobacterium sp. s83
ATGGTGCGGTCGAGAGGACTTGAACCTCCACGGTGTTAACCACCACTAGGCCCTCAACCTAGCGCGTCTACCGATTCCGCCACGACCGCGTATTAAGATGGAGCGGAAGACGGGATTCGAACCCGCGACCCCGACCTTGGCAAGGTCGTATTCTACCACTGAACTACTTCCGCATAAGTATTTAGAGATGCGGGTGAAGGGACTCGAACCCCCACGTCAAAGACACTAGATCCTAAGTCTAGCGCGTCTACCAATTCCGCCACACCCGCATGTGAAATTACGTATTGAATAAAAAATAATGAGAAATGGTGAGCCATGCAGGGCTCGAACCTGCGACCCTCTGATTAAAAGTCAGATGCTCTACCAACTGAGCTAATGGCTCATTAAATTTTAATGGGGCGGCTGAAGGGAATTGAACCCTCGAATGCCGGAATCACAATCCGGTGCGTTAACCACTTCGCCACAACCGCCATGAAAAAATGGTGCCGGCGAAAGGATTCGAACCCTCGACCCTCTGATTACAAGTCAGATGCTCTACCAACTGAGCTACACCGGCGTGTTATATGGTGGCTTTGGACGGAATCGAACCGCCGACACAAGGATTTTCAGTCCTTTGCTCTACCAACTGAGCTACAAAGCCATACGTATTAAATTAAAAATGGCGGTCTCGACGGGATTCGAACCCGCGATCTTCTGCGTGACAGGCAGACATGTTAACCCCTACACCACGAGACCGTTTTAAGTCATATCGACTTTACCTATTTTAAAGGTCATTCTATGTAAAGTCAATAACTTTTTTAAAAAAATAAAGCCTGGCAACGTCCTATCCTCACAGGGGGAGATCCCCCAACTACTTTCGGCGCTGAGACGCTTAACTTCCGTGTTCGGCATGGGAACGG
>NZ_JACSJP010000015.1:0-778 GCF_018617095.1 Exiguobacterium sp. s83
CGTTCCCATGCCGAACACGGAAGTTAAGCGTCTCAGCGCCGAAAGTAGTTGGGGGATCTCCCCCTGTGAGGATAGGACGTTGCCAGGCTACATATTGGAGGATTAGCTCAGCTGGGAGAGCACCTGCCTTACAAGCAGGGGGTCGGCGGTTCGATCCCGTCATCCTCCACCATTTACACCTGCCGGTGTAGCTCAGTTGGTAGAGCATCTGACTTGTAATCAGAGGGTCGAGGGTTCGAATCCTTTCGCCGGCACCATTTGATCTTTTTAAAAAGTCTACCGCTAGAAATTATACCTTGCCGGGGTGGCGGAATTGGTAGACGCACAGGACTTAAAATCCTGCGAGGGTTTCCTCGTGCCGGTTCAAGTCCGGCCCTCGGTACCATTAATATTTTCCCATGATGATTATTCGTCTCGCACCCTTAGCTCAGCTGGATAGAGCGTTAGACTACGAATCTAAAGGCCGGGAGTTCGAATCTCTCAGGGTGCACCATTTTTAGACGGGAAGTAGCTCAGCTTGGTAGAGCACTTGGTTTGGGACCAAGGGGTCGCAGGTTCGAATCCTGTCTTCCCGACCATCATCACTTATATGGGGCCTTAGCTCAGCTGGGAGAGCGCCTGCCTTGCACGCAGGAGGTCAGCGGTTCGATCCCGCTAGGCTCCACCATTTTTATTTTTTTACAGACGAACTTTGAAAACTGAACGATGAGGCAAAAATAAGTTTTACAATTTTTGAATGAAGCGCAAGCTTCGTCAATTTAAGAGCTATATCAAATTC
>NZ_JACSJP010000016.1:0-487 GCF_018617095.1 Exiguobacterium sp. s83
CCACGATTGTTTACCAAGCTCGTCGGGTGGTTCC
Source organism: Exiguobacterium sp. s83 (assembly GCF_018617095.1). Lineage (GTDB taxonomy): Bacteria > Bacillota > Bacilli > Exiguobacteriales > Exiguobacteriaceae > Exiguobacterium > Exiguobacterium profundum. The sequence continues at coordinate 35 of NZ_JACSJP010000016.1, forward strand.
CACCCTGAAGGAATTCGTTTTAGTTTGCCAACATCAACAGGTTGATGCTCGCGTTCATGTCACGGTCATGATGCGCGCCACAGGCACATGTCCATTCACGGACATCCATCGTCTTCCTCTGACCTTTCTCGCCACAAGAAGAACAGATCTGCGTAGATGCGAACCATTGATCCGCCTTGATGAGCGTCCGTCCGTAGAAGTTTGACTTGTACTCGAGTTGACGGACGAACTCGTACCAACTGACGTCCCCGATGGACTTGGCGAGCTTATGGTTTTGCATCATGTCCTTCGACTTCAATGTCTCCACGACGATGACTTGGTTCTCGTCAACGATCCGTCTCGACAGTTTGTGAAGGAAGTCCTGGCGTTGGTTGGCGATTTTCTCGTGTCTCTTGGCGAGGATCAGCCTGGCTTTTTCACGATTCTTGCTTCCGATCTTCTTGCGTGACAGCG
>NZ_JACSJP010000017.1:0-486 GCF_018617095.1 Exiguobacterium sp. s83
GCGTTGGTTGGCGATTTTCTCGTGTCTCTTGGCGAGGATCAGCCTGGCTTTTTCACGATTCTTGCTTCCGATCTTCTTGCGTGACAGCGCGCGCTGTGCCTTCTTGACCTTTTCTTCGGACTTACGAAGGAAACGTGGGTTTTCGATCTTCTCCGAGACCATCGCGTCGTTCGTCATGACGGCGAAATGTTCCAGGCCGAGATCAATCCCGACTTTGTGCTCGACTGGAATCCATGGTGCATCGTCCTGTTCGACGAGGATGGAGATGAAGAACTTGCCCGTCCTCGTCATCGAGACCGTCGCCGACCGGATGACGCCCTCGAACGGGCGATGTTGTGTGAACCGCACGAACCCGATTTTAGGAAGTCTCACCTTGCCGTTCTCGATGCGGATCGTACCGTGCTGGTTGTTCGTCGTGTAGGAGGCGCGCGACCGCCGTCTCGATTTGAAGGCCGGGAAGCCGCCCGTCCCGGCGAAGAACTTCGC
>NZ_JACSJP010000018.1:0-435 GCF_018617095.1 Exiguobacterium sp. s83
CTCAAAACTGAACGATGGGCAATGCCACATGGGCATTTTCCTTAGAAAGGAGGTGATCCAGCCGCACCTTCCGATACGGCTACCTTGTTACGACTTCACCCCAATCATCTGCCCCACCTTCGGCGGCTGGCTCCTTACGGTTACCTCACCGACTTCGGGTGTTGCAAACTCTCGTGGTGTGACGGGCGGTGTGTACAAGACCCGGGAACGTATTCACCGCAGTATGCTGACCTGCGATTACTAGCGATTCCGACTTCATGCAGGCGAGTTGCAGCCTGCAATCCGAACTGAGAACGGCTTTCTGGGATTGGCTCCACCTCGCGGCTTCGCTGCCCTTTGTACCGTCCATTGTAGCACGTGTGTAGCCCAACTCATAAGGGGCATGATGATTTGACGTCATCCCCACCTTCCTCCGGTTTGTCACCGGCAGTCTCC
>NZ_JACSJP010000019.1:0-421 GCF_018617095.1 Exiguobacterium sp. s83
ATTTTCTTTCTCTTCCTCCGGGTACTTAGATGTTTCAGTTCCCCGGGTATGCCTCACGCCACGCTATGTATTCACGTGGGTGTCCCGCCGGTCTCCCGGCGGTGGGTTCCCCCATTCGGAGATCTCTGGATCGATGTGTACTTACCACTCCCCAGAGCATTTCGCTGTTCGTCGCGTCCTTCATCGGCTCCTAGTGCCAAGGCATCCACCGTACGCCCTTTCTACCTTGATCTAGCGTCTAAGACACACGGTCCATTATGGACCATATGTGAAATTGGTTTTTGATGTCTTGATGAATCTTCAGTTTTCAAGGAACAATCGAGGGACGAACCCTCAAAACTGAACGATGGGCAATGCCACATGGGCATTTTCCTTAGAAAGGAGGTGATCCAGCCGCACCTTCCGATACGGCTACCTTGTT
>NZ_JACSJP010000020.1:0-373 GCF_018617095.1 Exiguobacterium sp. s83
AACAAGGTAGCCGTATCGGAAGGTGCGGCTGGATCACCTCCTTTCTAAGGAAAATGCCCATGTGGCATTGCCCATCGTTCAGTTTTGAGAGACCAAAACCTCTCTAAGAGGGCCTATAGCTCAGCCGGTTAGAGCGCACGCCTGATAAGCGTGAGGTCGGTGGTTCGAGTCCACTTAGGCCCACCATTTTTATGAAAAATTCCAATACGGGGCCTTAGCTCAGCTGGGAGAGCGCCTGCCTTGCACGCAGGAGGTCAGCGGTTCGATCCCGCTAGGCTCCACTTTTGTTCCTTGAAAACTGAAGATTCATCAAGACATCAAAAACCAATTTCACATATGGTCCATAATGGACCGTGTGTCTTAGACGCTAGAT
>NZ_JACSJP010000021.1:0-301 GCF_018617095.1 Exiguobacterium sp. s83
CGTCCTGAGCCAGGATCAAACTCTCCAAAGAATTTGATATAGCTCTTAAATTGACGAAGCTTGCGCTTCATTCAAAAATTGTAAAACTTTTTTTGCCTCATCGTTCAGTTTTCAAAGACCAAAAAAATAAATGGTCGGGAAGACAGGATTCGAACCTGCGACCCCTTGGTCCCAAACCAAGTGCTCTACCAAGCTGAGCTACTTCCCGTTAAAATGGTGCACCCTGAGAGATTCGAACTCCCGGCCTTTAGATTCGTAGTCTAACGCTCTATCCAGCTGAGCTAAGGGTGCATATGGTGCG
>NZ_JACSJP010000022.1:0-266 GCF_018617095.1 Exiguobacterium sp. s83
ATCGGCTGCGCCCGGTTCATCTACAACAAGCTGCTCGAGGACCGCATCGCCATCCGCGATGAGGCGAAAGCGGGGATCGTGACGAGACGGAAACCGGCGACACCCGCCTCCTACAAGCCACTGTTCCCGTTCCTCGCCGAGGCGGACAGCCTCGCGCTCGCGAACGCAAAGCTGAACCTCGACACCGCGTTCGCGAAGTTCTTCGCCGGGACGGGCGGCTTCCCGGCCTTCAAATCGAGACGGCGGTCGCGCGCCTCCTACACGAC
>NZ_JACSJP010000023.1:0-228 GCF_018617095.1 Exiguobacterium sp. s83
AGATCCCCCAACTACTTTCGGCGCTGAGACGCTTAACTTCCGTGTTCGGCATGGGAACGGGTGTGGCCGTCTCGCTATCGCCACCAGACAAAATGAATATTAACACCGCGTCATACGCATGTCAATATTGTTTTAGGGTTTGTTCCCTGAAAACTGAGGATTCATCAACACAAACCATTAGACTAGATCAAAGCCTCGACCGATTAGTATCATTCAGCTCCACGTGTC
>NZ_JACSJP010000005.1:0-96797 GCF_018617095.1 Exiguobacterium sp. s83
AGCCCCCTCCGAGATGAGATTTCCCTTTGAGCAATCAAGAAAGACCCCTCAGAGACGATGAGGTAGATAGGTCATGGGTGGAAGCGTGGTGACACGTGGAGCTGAATGATACTAATCGGTCGAGGCTTTGATCTAGTCTAATGGTTTGTGTTGATGAATCCTCAGTTTTCAGGGAACAAGCCCTGTAGAGTCTGGTGGCGATAGCGAGACGGCCACACCCGTTCCCATGCCGAACACGGAAGTTAAGCGTCTCAGCGCCGAAAGTAGTTGGGGGATCTCCCCCTGTGAGGATAGGACGTTGCCAGGCAACAACGCAGGACGACCGAGCATACGCTCGGTCGTTTTTTTGTTTCTTTGAAACTTTGTCCCTTCTTTTTCGTACTAAGTAAGAGAAAGAGGGGATGTTTATAAATCATGAATCTCCTCAGATTGACTCATTCGATAAACAAAATGAGAGGAGAAACATCATGCAAAATCTTCAGGAGACCCAATTAGATTTACAACAACGTATCGCCGAGCGTGATCGACTTGTGCGTAAGCAAGAGATACTAAACAAACAGTTGAACGAGCATGAGACGGTGCGGAAGACACTACTCAACACATTCACGAAAGAACAACGTGATGTGTATGACCTTGAAGAATTCTCGCTCGTCAACACATGGCGAAAGTTACGAGGCACGTTTGATGAACAACGGACAATCGAAATGGAAGAGGCTGCTCGCGCTGAACTGAAATTACGAGAACACGAGGCGATGATTGACGAATTGACGCTCGAACATCGAGAATTACAAGAACAGCTCGAGGTTTATGAGGGCATCGACGCTGAGTGGGAGACCTTCTTAGAAACAAAAGAATCCCATCTTGCGAAAGATCCAGCTATTCGCCGAGACCTACACCATCTCACGAATCAACAAGCCGAAACGAATGAACTTCTTATCGAGTATCGGGAAGCCATCGTTGCCGGTAAGGCGGCGCGATCAACGATTGCAAAAACACTCAAACATCTAGATAGTGCGAAAGGGTGGTCGACGTATGACACGTTCTTCGGGGGTGGCTTGATTGCCACAGCAATGAAACATGAGGCGCTAGATGCTTCCGAGCAGACAATGCACGAATTACAATCTGCGTTAGAGCGTTTCTCCCGTGAATTAGCGGACGTGCAAGGTATTGTTCAGGAGTTGCATGTCGATCGAGGTTCACTCATTCAGTTCGCAGATTACTTTTTGGATGATATTTTTTCAGAATGGACGATGCATGGACGAATCAATGATTCCTTAGATCAAGTGGACGGACTGGATAAGGAAATCAGTCAGCTGATTGCTCGTATGACGAGACAAGTGGAAACGTTAGAACAGAAGCTTGACGAGACTGAAGAAAAAAGAAGACAGCTCATCCTGACACGATGAGCTGTCTGTCATTATATTTATAGTAAGGGTTCTTTTGCTTAGTTCAAGGAGAGCGAAGAGAAAATGAGTAAAACGATGGTATTTCTTATTAGAGGGATGGCAGTCACGGGAGCGCTATTGATTTTATCGATTCCATTTTTCTTTAGTTCTCCCATATCGACCACTCTGATCATTGTCAGTTCGATTTCGTTGATTGCCTTTGTGATGTTTACTGTTTCAGCAATCAGGCTTCGAAAACGGATAGAGAATGAATGACGTGTATTTGTTTTTCTGAAACAACAAAATTACCGAAAGGGGGAGAATCATGGAACAACTGATTGAGGGTATCGTACAAAGCGTGAGACCGGATCAACGAACGCTGATTGCTATCTCCGGACACGGGGCAGCCGGAAAATCGACGTTGGCAGAAAAATTACGGGAACGACTCGGTGATATAAACCTGCTTCACACAGACCCGTATATTACAGATTCACAGTTGCGGAAACAAACGATCCTCACGTATCAACACGATGGAACGACCCATCAGTATAAGATGACGGCGTGTCATCCGGCCGCACATCATCTGCTCTCACTCGAGCGAGATATCCGTATGATTCGGGAAGGGATTGGGTTTTATACGATTGATGTCCCCTATCTAGAGCGGACATGGATTGATCCGGAGAAGCCAATCACGATTATTGAAGGGATGAGTGTCGCATTCCTGGATCTTTCATCTTTTGATCAATCGATTTATCTCTACACAGACGGGGAGACTGAGTTCAAGCGACGTTCGCATCGTGATATTCAGGAACGGGGTATGGAGCTGGACTACTTACACGCTTCACATGTAGAGCGACGTCTGCAATATGAATTGTTCATGCATCCGTATCGCCACCACTTTCAAACTATCGTCAATACGAGTAAGGATGGAATTCAAATTGAAAAAACCGCTCACGAGGAGCGGTGACTGCGTAGCGTATCTTGAATTCCGAGACCGAGCTGTTCTTGTTCGCGCTCGAGTTGTTCCCACGTGAGAGAACGATGACGCAGTTCGACGTCGGTCGCCATCGATTCGAGCGTTCGCTGGGTCTCGATGTTGTCGAGCCAGTAGTAGAGGTCGATCCCGTCTTCATGCAAGCGCCAAAACGATTTGACGACCTCGAACTCATCGGCCCATTCTCCGACCGGCTTGAATCCATACTTTTCAACGAATGGATACGGACGTTCTTCCCCGAGCGGGTCGATCACGTTTCGGACGAACATCGGCTCAAGTCCAGCGTGAGCGGTCGCATCGAGTAATCGTTTCAGTTCAGGCATCGGTTCGATTTCGATGTGTTCGAGCACATCAAACCAAACTCGTTTGATGTCCTTGTCCCATAATGTAGCCTCTATACTATACGGGGCGCCGGCAGAGGAAGGGGCGTACATCGTCAACTCGAATGAAAACGGAACATCTTCCTTCGCTCCGGGTTCTAGTACAAGCGATAGTGGAATTGGGACTTCTTGAATATCAGCTTCTCGATTGAACTCGTTTCCTTCCATGGTGATGTCTTTGAACGTCGTCAAGAAGGTCAGGGTGAGTTCCTGTAATCGAACGACATTCGTTGTCGGGTTGGAGACGTGCAACGTACCCGTCACGGTCTGCTTCGGAATGAGTGCTGCCGGGTCAAACGTGATCTCGGCTTCGATCTCCGAAAAGAACCATTTCTTGAATCGATTTCCCCATTTGGACATGGCGGTCGCGCCCCTTTTCTCTGATAGTCTATGCTGTTATATTTGTTCCCGATTCCATTTTTGAAAAAACATTAAGAAAATGGTTGCTTTTTATAACTGTCTCGCTTATTATAGAGGATGTCGAAACAATTCAAACCATCGCGGGGTGGAGCAGTCTGGTAGCTCGTCGGGCTCATAACCCGAAGGTCGTCGGTTCAAATCCGGCCCCCGCAACCAATTTTTATTTAATTTCATATGTCGTCGCGGGGTGGAGCAGTCTGGTAGCTCGTCGGGCTCATAACCCGAAGGTCGTTGGTTCAAATCCAGCCCCCGCAACCAATTTTTAAATGAGATAGCGAAACGATGGCGTTTCGTGTTTTTTTTTGCTTAAAATGAAGTGTACAATGAGTACGTATGAGAAGTGAAAAAGGAGAACCATTCATGTATACATTGATTACGCATTCTGCGGCGGAGACGCAAGCGGTGGCAGAACGTTTGGCCACACTCGTCGAAGCAGGGACGGTCATCACGTTAAACGGTGACCTCGGTGCCGGCAAGACGACGTTCACACAAGGGTTCGCAAAAGGACTCGGTGTCACGCGGAACGTCAACAGTCCGACCTTCACCATTATGAAACAATATAAAGGGCGATTGCCGCTCTATCATATGGATGTCTATCGTCTCGAAGATACGGGGGATGACATCGGTCTTGAGGAATATATCAATGGTGATGGTGTCGCCATCGTCGAGTGGTCGAACTTGATCGAGTCCTCGCTCCCGGAAGAACGCTTGGCCATCACGATTGAACGGGTCGGCGACGAAGAACGTAAACTGACACTTGCTCCGACGGGTGAGCGTTACGTTCAAATCGCCAAGGAGGTGCTCGCATGAAGCAATTGATGATTGATACGGCGACGACACGTTTGTCAGTCGCGTTAAGTGAGGCTGGAGAGATTCAAGCCGAAGCGACCGTCATGGTCTCAAAAAACCATGCGGTCACACTCATGCCGATGATTGAACAGCTCATGGCAGCGGTCAAGTGGACACCGAATATGCTCGAACGCATCATAGTCACGACCGGACCTGGGTCGTACACGGGAATTCGGATTGGAGTGACGACAGCGAAGACACTCGCTTATACGCTCAATCTTCCACTCATCGGTGTATCTGCCCTGCAGCTCATGGCAGCGGCCCCGAATACCGATTTGCCGGTCGTCTCATTGATTGACGCTCGCCGTGGCAACGCGTATATCGGATATTATCAACACAACAAAGCACTAACGCATGATCAGCACGCCTCGGTCGCGGATTGGTTGCGACTGAATAGTCAAGGGCGCTTCCTTGTCGTCGGAGACGTGGAACCGTTCCGTGACGTGTTAAGTGAATATGAGTATGTCGAAGCACCGGCTGCCCATCGTTACGGACGTGCGAGTGATTTGGTCGTCTTTAGCGATGAGACGAGCGATGTCCATGCGTTTGAGCCAGAGTATTTGCGACTCGCTGAAGCGGAAGCGAAATGGTTAGAGGGTCAAAACAATGGCTGACGTGAAAATTCGTCGAATGACGTGGCTCGATGTCGAAGAAGTGACGCAAGTCGAAGAAGCATCGTTTGCCATTCCGTGGACAAAAGAGGCGTTCATGAATGAGATGCTTCGAAATGAACAGGCCATTTACTTTGTCGCGGTCCATGACAAACGGGTCGTCGGTTTTGTCGGAGTATGGCAAATCGTCGATGAAGGACATATCACGAACATTGCCGTCTTACCTGAGTTTCGTGGACAGGGCATCGGTAATCAATTGTTAGCGGAACTTGTCGCGTTCGCCAAGTCAAAAGGACTCGTCGGATTGACGTTAGAAGTCCGCGTGTCGAACGTAGGCGCGCAAAAACTGTATGAACAGTTCGGTTTTACGCAAGCCGGTCGGAGAAGACGCTACTATCAGGATAATAATGAAGACGCCTATATTTATTGGGCGAAGTTAGGAAGTGAGTCAGAATGAACACATCACTGATTCTTTCGATTGAGTCGAGCTGTGACGAGACGTCTGTTGCACTCGTCAAAGACGGAAAGACGTTATTGTCGAACGTCGTCTCTTCTCAAATCGAGAGTCATAAACGATTTGGTGGCGTCGTCCCTGAAGTGGCGTCTCGTCATCATGTGGAACGAATCACGTACGTGATTGACGATGCATTGAGTGAAGCCGGCGTGACGATGGAAGACGTCGATGCAGTCGCGGTCACACAAGGACCGGGTCTCGTCGGTGCCCTTCTCGTTGGGATCAGTGCGGCCAAGGCGTTGGCATTCGCCCATCAAAAACCGCTCATCGGTGTCCACCATATCGCTGGACATATTTACGCGAACGAACTCGTTGAAGAGATGCAGTTCCCGCTTGTCTGTCTCGTCGTTTCAGGGGGACATACAGAACTCGTCTATATGCCAGAACATGGTGTCTTCGAAGTCATCGGGGAGACACGTGACGACGCGGCAGGTGAGGCGTACGATAAGGTTGCGCGCACGCTCAGTCTCCCATATCCGGGAGGTCCTGCGATTGACCGCCTGGCAGCGGTCGGGGAAGACACGTACAACTTCCCACGCGTTCGTCTCGAACCGGGTAGTTTCGATTTCAGTTTCAGTGGTTTGAAGTCATCGGTCATCAACGCCGTACACAATGCGGAACAACGGGGAGAGACGGTCATCCCTGAAAACTTGGCGGCGAGCTTCCAGGCGAGTGTCGTCGAAGTGCTCGTCGAGAAAGCGATTCGTGCCGTGAAGGAAAAAGGGGCGAAGCAATTGCTTGTCGCGGGTGGTGTCGCGGCGAACCGTGGCCTCCGCGCAGCGCTTCAAGAAACGGCTACAGCTGAAGGGATTCAACTCGTCATTCCACCGCTTGACCTCTGTGGGGACAACGCGGGCATGATCGGGGTGGCGGCACATCACGCGTATGTGCGCGGTAAGCGCGATACACTAGCGATGAACGCGGTTCCTGGGTTATCCTTAGAAGAGAGCATGACAGTCTAGGGGGAAATAGAGACATGACGAAACGCATCATCATCGGAGGACTCATCGTACTACTCGTCGTTGCGACGTTCTTACAAGTACGTGAGATCATCCGCGCTTACAATATCGCCTATCAAGAGGAGATTGTTCCAGAAGAGACACGAGTGAAGTCACTCACTGGAGAAGAGTCATTAGAAGGCATCGGTCGCGTGACCGGAGAGAATACGCTCATCAAGTCACTATATGGCTACACAAGTGTCGTCGACCAAGAGCCGGAGCGTGTGATCGTCGTCGATCGTAATCTCGGCGTTCAGCCAAAAGCAAGCGATGCTTACTATGAAATCGAGCGAGGTCGCGAGGCAACGGAAGAAGAAGCGGCGAAGTTTGATGATTTGATCGAGGAACTCGACGAACAGCAACTGTTCGCACAAGTCATCTCGACGCATGAAGCACGCTATGTGACGAATGGCGAAAAGCCGATGACGTTCTATAAAGTGTTCACACGTGACGTCGACACGAACGAGGCTGTCTTCTTTATCGCTGAAGACGGAACGAAACTCGACTTCCATACAATCGGATTCCAACCACTGCGTTATTTCTAACAAAAAGGTTCAGCCACGCGGCTGAACCTTTTTGAGTGCTTCAAGTTGTTGAAGGAATGTATGGGCGAACGCAAGACATGTTTCCTTTTTTTTTCGTCCGTATCCGGGTCAAATTCAATCTTGAGCGATTATCAATGTCAGTGCTAACGTTGATTGTACAAACAAAACCACGCCTTCAAACAGAAGACGTGGTTTTGTTATGCTTTTGGTTGTCGATAATTCTCCCGATGCCACGTATTGACGCGGCTCACGATGAACACGAGAAGAGCGAGAATCCACATGAAGAGCGTCTCTTCATAGAAGTGGGCCCACACCGATCCAGGCGCATAGAACGTGTGAACGGTCACATCGACCGGCCAGACGACGACACGGATGAAGAGCGTGCTCATGAGCAGACCACTGAAGAGACTGAGTAGTATCCCTGGCCACGTCTGAATGATGAAGCCGATGACGACCGGTAAAAAGTAAAAGAGAATAGACGGGACAATCGTCGGCTCCCCACGGATGAGTTCAGACACGAACTCGGTCCCGGTCGGCACGATATAGGCCAGTCCTGTGAGGAACGCTTGAATGAACTCGATTCGCATGGCACGGGTACGCATCATGTATGGAGTTCCTCCCATTCCGCATAAAGTGCGGTAATCGATTCTTTCGCCGCGTCCGATTCGGTCGACAACTCCTGTGCACGGGCGAAGTCGTTGAAGACGTCCGGCTCACAAAGCAACTGCTCGATCTCATCAAGACGATTCTCATGTTGCTCAATCGCTTGCTCAATCTCTTCGATGCGCTGTTTGATGCGGCGCTCTTCTCGCTGTTGTACCTTATCGGCACGCTGTTTTTTCACGACGACCTGCTTCGTCTCTTCACGGGCGAGTCGCGCCAGTTCCTCGAGCTCTTCTTTCTTCTCGACGTAGTACGAATAGTCCCCAAGATACTCGTTGATGCCGTTCGGTGTGATCTCTAGCACACGCGTCGCGAGTCGATCGATGAAGTAGCGGTCATGAGAGACGAAGAGAATCGTGCCCGGATAGTCGAGGAGGGCATTCTCCAAAATCATCTTTGAGTCGAGGTCCAAGTGGTTCGTCGGCTCGTCCAAAATGAGGAGGTTCGGTTGCTCCAGCTTCAGCTTGGCCAAGGTGAGTCGTGCCCGTTCGCCACCGGATAGTTCATGGACACGCTTCATGACGTCATCGCCGCTGAAGAGGAACTGTCCGAGAAGACTCCGGACTTCTTGCTCGCGCATGAGCGGCCAGTCGTTCCAAATCTCGTCGATGACACGGTTCGCGTCAGACAAGTTTTGTTGCTCCTGGTCGTAGTAGCCGATTTCGACGCCCGTCCCGTAACGGATCTCACCGGTGAGGGCGGCTTGTTGTTTCGTCAACACTTTGAGGAGGGTCGACTTCCCGACCCCGTTCGGACCGACTAGCGCGACGGACTCACCGCGTTGCAGTTGGAAGCGGAGATTCTGAGCGATCGCTTCCTCGTACCCGATGGCGAGGTCACTCGCGCTCAGCACATCGTTCCCGCTCTGACGTTTGATGGAGAACGAGAGAACGGCGCTACGTTCGTCACCATCCGGCGCATCGAGGCGATCGACTTTCTCAAGACGCTTCCGCACGCTTTGCGCTCGTTTCGTCGTCGTCGCCCGGGCGATGTTTCGCTGGATGAAGTCTTGCATCTTGGCAATCTCTTCTTGCTGCGACTCAAACTGCTTCTTCTCTTGCTCGTAGAGGGCGGCCTTCTGCTCGAGATACTTCGTATAGTTCCCGACGAAGCGGCGACTCCGGTGACGTGACAATTCATAGACGACCGAGACGACGCGATCGAGGAAGTACCGGTCGTGGGAGACGATGAGAACGGCACCTTTATAGCCGTTCAAGTACTTCTCAAGCCAGGCGAGTGTTTCGATGTCCAAATGGTTCGTCGGCTCGTCCAAGATGAGCAGGTCGGGACTTTGAAGGAGCATCTTCGCCAAGGCGAGACGTGTCCGTTGTCCCCCGGAGAGCGTGTCGATGCGACGCTCGAAGTCGTCCGGATAGAAGCGCATCCCGTGAAGGACCGAGCGGATGGTCGCTTCATATTGGTATCCGCCACGTTCTTTGAACGTATGTTGCTCTTCATCGTAAGAAGAGAGGAGACGTTCATATGCAGCGGCGTCATTTAGGATTCGTTCTGAGCCCATGTCAGCCTCCATGCGACGGAGCGTCTTCTCTTGCTCGATCAAGTCCGTGAAGACGGTGAGCATCTCATTCCAGATCGTCTCGTCGGATTCTAACCCTGAGTCTTGGGCGAGATAGCCGATCGTGACGTCTTTTGGCTTCATGATGTCCCCGGAGTCATAGTTGTATTCACCAGCGATGACTTTCAAAAGCGTCGACTTTCCGGCCCCGTTACGACCGACAAGGGCGACGCGTTCGCCTTCCTGGATTTCGAGTTTGACATTTTCTAAAATCGGCTCGACGCCGAAGGATTTGGATAAGTTATTGACTTGCAGTAGGATCAAGTGAAAAAACCCCTTTCTCTCTATTTAGTATACTGTATTTTTCAGCGATTTTAGGTATATTCGTTGAGTGGTCATGTGAATTCGTTTACAATCAAGGTGTATGAAATTCAGATTCGTTTGTAACGTGTCGTAAAAAGGAGGCTCTTTCCGTTGAGTCAAAACGAACCAAAGATTCCACAAGCGACAGCCAAACGGTTGCCACTATACTATCGATTTATTCAAAGCCTGCACGCGTCAGGGAAACAACGTGTCTCTTCAGCAGAACTGAGTGAGGCGGTCAAGGTCGATTCGGCTACGATTCGCCGTGATTTCTCGTACTTCGGTGCGCTCGGTAAAAAGGGATATGGCTATAACGTGCAGTATCTGTTAGACTTTTTCCGAAAGACACTGAATCAGGACGAGATTACGAATGTCGCCTTGGTCGGGGTCGGTCACCTTGGGACGGCATTCGTCAACTATAACTTCCTTAAAAACAATAACACACATATCGTCGTCGGGTTCGACGCAGACGAAACAAAAGTCGGCACGACGATGTCAGGCGTCCCAATTCATCACGTCGATGAGATGGAACAAATCATGAAGCAAAACAAGATTGACGTCGCCATTTTGACGGTACCTTCTGCTTATGCGCAGTCCGTCGCAGACGACTTGGTGCGTTTCGGCATCAAGGGCATCTTGAACTTCACACCGGCACGACTCACTGTACCGGATACGGTTCGCGTCCATCATATCGATTTGTCGATTGAGCTGCAGTCACTCATTTACTTTATGCAACACTATCCAACCGCTGAGGGGGTCCATCAATAATGGAATTACTAGCATCATCACTCGTCGTCGGGATTCCGGGTGGGGCGAGTCTATTCATCATCGCCATCATCGCGCTTATCATCTTCGGACCGAAGAAATTGCCGGAGTTTGGTCGCGCGGCCGGACAAACGCTTCGTGAGTTCAAAAATGCAACGAACGGCATGATGAACGAGCACGACGAGAACGACAAGAAAGCTATCGAAAAGAAAGAGCAGTAAGCCATGAATCATCAACCTGATCAAGAGCGGGAACTCACCGATCACTTGACAGAGCTGCGGAGACGACTGATGCTATCTGCATTTGTCGTCTTTGCCTTCTTTTTGATGGCTTTGCCGAGTGTCAAATATGTACTCGCGTATTTGCAAAAAGACCTCGTCGAACGCGGGCTCGAACTGAACGCCTTTGGGGTCGCGGACCCGCTCATGATTTACTTGAACTTGGCGCTCATCATCGGCCTTATCGCGGCGAGCCCATTCCTACTGTATCAAGTGTGGGCGTTTGTCGCACCCGGTCTGCATCCGAATGAGCGGAAAGGCACGCTTGCCTATATCCCAATCATCTTCGGACTGTTCTTGATCGGTCTTGCGTTCGCCTACTACTGGTTGTTCCCGCTCGTCCTCGATATCTCGACGGACCTCGGGCAAGACCTCGGACTCGAACAAATCATCGGGGCCAACAATTACTTCACGTTCTTGTTGCAGCTGACAATTCCGTTCGGTCTATTGTTCCAACTACCGGTCGTCATGATGTTCTTGACCCGAATCGGTGTCGTGACCCCGTACTTCTTATCAAAGATTCGAAAGTACGCATACTTCGCCCTATTCGTGATCGCGGCATTCATCACACCGCCGGATTTGACGTCGCACCTTATGGTGTCGTTACCACTCTTCTTCCTATATGAAATCAGTTTATCGATTTCACGTATCACCTACAAAGGGGTGCTGCGCCGGGAAAAAGAGGCGATGGTGCAAGAACAGATGGATTTAATGAAACAGATGAATGAAAAGTGAGCACTGCGTCAAATTATGACGCGGTGCTTTTTTGAATATTAGGGCTATGCATTTTTGAGAAAACATCTTAAAATTAGAAGGGATTCAACAAAAATGGATGTTTTTTGAAAACTTATGTATACATAAACAGAAATGAGGAAGCAGATGAACAAGTGGTTATGGAGTACGCTCGTCGTACTCATATTGTTGATTGGACCAAAAATGGATGCCTTTGCAGAAGGAGCGGCAAAAGCGGACGTTCTGCCAACGGGAAGTGTTGTATCAAACAGTGAATATGTATGGCGATCGGGCGACCCAGAGACGATTGTGCATATGCGCACAGGAAAAGTGTATACACTTCCCGTCCGCGTGTCGGTTGAACACAATATCGTTGGACTCGGAGACGGTCGCGTCATTTTAGATGCATATGGCGAGGTCATCATTTGGGATCCGATTAACGATGCGATGACGTCATTCCCGAATGATTCGAGTAGTGGTCTCGATTATCTTCATGCTGTGAATCAGGATTTAGAAATGATTCTTTGGAAAGGACATACGACGTATTCTGTCACTTCATTGACGGGTGAGATTCTCGGAACGTTTAATACGGAAAGTATATACGAATCGTACGACCTTCTTGCTGACGGCACGGTCCTAGTCTTCGCAAACGGTGAAATCACGAAACGAGCCATCACGGGAGAAACGCTTGAAACGCTTGGAACATATACGGACAAGGTACGATCTGCCCAATATATCGAAGAAGCGAATCAATTAGTGGTCAAGATGTCCACCGACTCACATCTCCGAATTTTTGATTTGACCACGAAACGTTGGATTGAAAAAGAGGCGGAATCTGTCACGAATCTCCTGTGGAAAGACGGGATTTACTACTTCACGATGCGGAAAGTGTTTGATACGTATTACGTGAGTTACAATGTTGCCACTGGAGAATGGAAAGAATCATCGGTGGATGATACGTTTGTTAATCTAAGAGGAGATTGGTATGTGCTATCCCATGATGTGACGGCAGGGTATACGCCGGAGTCATTTTGGAAAGCGCCACGACAACTGTTGATCGATGTACCGAAAACAACGACACGATATGAAGTGAACCAATCCTATCAAGTGAACGGAACCGCTAAACTGATTGATGGAACATCCATTCCTGTCAGTGGGACAGAATTGTCGGCAACGTATCGATATTCTGAGAAGAAACCTTTTGTTTGGGAACAAGGTAAGTTGACGATGAACACGAATGGCGGATATTCTTTTGAATTTAGATGGAACGGGTTAGAACGAACAGAAGACTTTGTAGCATCTAACTATGTTCCGCTCACACTCGATCCGCCAACAGGTGTTTTGGGACCCATCACAGGAACAACGGCACCGAACACCCCAGTATTCGTCAGTGTGACGAAAAGCACCTCTCAGTACACCGACTCACTAGATTCATTGGTCAACTATCAGTCGAAAACGGTTCAGTCAGACGAGATGGGACGCTTCACTTGGCAACCGACGCGCTGGTTCGCACCAGGATCGCGTGTGACCGTAAAAATCGGAAGCCCATCAAGTGTATATGCCGATCCAATTGAACTGGTGACGGTAAAAGAAAGTGAAGATACTTTACCGAACGACATCACGCTTGTAACGAACTCTGTAAAATCAGGTGTGACATTACAGACCACGCCACAGGCTACCGTTGACATCGTTGCCCGTAGCGAACGCGGTTATGAAGCCTGGAGTGAGCAAGTAAATGAGGATGGGATGCTCCAAATCAAATCGTTTTCTCACATGTGGTTTGGTGTTGGGACAAAAATATACTATAAGTTACAGGATGCACCTGCCTCACAGTTCCGTCTTGCGGAAGTGAAGGCGACGTATGATGCACCTATCTTCACTTGGACGCGGACACCATTGATGTACGATAAATCGATTGATGTAACGTCTAGCACAAATGAAGCATATGAAGTTTATCGGAATGACATCCTTGTGACAAAGACGAGTTCGATGCCTTATACGTTCGATACGCCATTACGCGAAGGCGATGTGATTCGTGTCAAACGCACGTATCGCGATGCCACTTACGAATTGACGAAGACGGTTCGCGCGTTCGCACCTGTTTTGAGTGTCACGGACGTCATGATGACGAAGACACAGGCGACACTCACGATTAAAAAGACAAGTGTGGCCCCGGTTCGTTTTTACGTAAATGGTGTGGCCGTTTCACCAAAACGGTTATCAACGACACGGTACACCATCCCGGCGAAACCGGGTGACACGATTCGTGTCCGTGCCTCTGTCGGATCAAAATCCCGTGAAGTCACAGTGGAATTGCCGAAGACCTCGCTGTCCACGCTATCCATCAACGACGAAAAGTCGTTATGGGTCGGGTATGTACTACCGAACAGTACGGTGACACTAAAGAGCGGTACGAAGACAATCGCCAGTGGAACGGCAAGCAGTACAGGCCGTGTGACGCTACGATTCAGTCGACAACCGGTTGGAAGTGTCGTGACGTTGACGAGTCAGCAAGTGACGTATCGTCACATTCAGAAAAAGACCGTGACGGTCGGACCGGCTCCGACATTGTCATCGACCATTCCTTCAAGTGCGTCGAAGACATTGCGTGCGACGTCAAACGTGGCTTACGGTACACTCACGCTGATGCGTGGGACGACCGTTCTCGCAGAGAAAGAAGTAAAAACGACTTCGACGATTCTCAGTTTTTCACCGCAACGAAAAGGGACGCAGCTCACGCTTCGTCTCGTGACACCGAAAGGTCGAAGCGTAACGAAGACGTTCACCGTTCGATGAGTACTCGGACCATTCGCATGAGCGGGTGGTCTTTTTACTTTCAACATACCTGTGAGCCCTTCACTCATGTTAATATGGAAAAAAGAGGGATTTGAGGTGTGGGTCATGTGGTGGCAATGGTACGGATTTGAGACAATCATGATGTTCATCTTTGCAGGGATATCCATTGGGACTGGAAGACATCTGTTCCTGTCAAAAACGGATAAGGTTCTCACGATTTCGTTTGTGAGTATGGTCATTGGTTTTTGTATGATGCTCGTCGGAGTGGGATACATAAGAGGATTTGATGGAATGGGTTGGTTCGTATACGGTTTGCTCCTATACGGTGGAAGTCTCCTTGTCTACTTGACGTTCACTATTTTTCGTTTGAAACGGGAGGAGTAAAGAGAATGAGTGATTTGACCTTTTTGATGTTGTTGTTTCTTGGATTGACACTAGGAGTGGTGCTATCCATCTATCACGTGATGCGGCAGAAAAGAAGACGGTCCGTGTTACTCCTGATCGGTACATTACTGGTTGTAAGTGGCTATGTACTTGTGATTGGCAATCTGGCATTTGGATACGGATGGGGAGCATTGTGGTGGGCGGTCGTCGGGCTCGCTATGAACGTCTTCGGTTTGATCGTGCATCTATTTGTAATAATCTATCATCTATTATTGAAAAAGCGGCGAGTCCGGTCATGAGAATGAGCGGATTTTTTCTGTTCAAACTTTAGACACTTTTACGTGAAAAAGTGAGCAAAGTCATTGATTCTTATATTGTGAAATAGTACACTAAGGTCAAGAAGTAAATGTGATGTTTATCACAATATAAAACGAAACGTATTGTTTAACATAAAAGGAGAGACGACTCATATGAAAATCGCAGTCATCGGATGTACACACGCAGGAACAGCAGCAGTCAAAGGATTACTCGCCAAGCACGACAATCTCGATATCACCGTTTACGAGCGGAACGATAACGTTAGCTTCCTCTCGTGTGGGATTGCGCTCCACGTTGGTGGTGTCGTCCAACGTGCGGAAGAGTTATTCTACTCGTCACCACGTGAACTTGAAGAACTCGGTGCGACGATGCGCATGAAACATGACGTCTTGTCGATCGACTCCGAAGCGAAGACGGTCCACGCTAAAAATCTTGAGACCGGTGAAGACGTGCATGACACGTATGACCGCTTGATCGTCACGACGGGTTCATGGCCGATCGTCCCGACGCTCCCGGGGATCGAAATGAATGGAATCGAGCTCTGTAAAAACTACTCGCACGCCCAACGCATCATCGAGCGGGCGACAGACGCGACGAAGATTGCCGTCATCGGGGCTGGCTATATCGGGGTCGAGCTCGTCGAAGCGTTCGAAGCATACGGAAAACATGTCACGTTTATCGATAGTGCCGACCGCATCTTGAACAAGTATCTCGACAAGTCGTTCACGGATCAATTGGAAGCGGATATGACAAGTCGCGGGATCGATCTTGAACTCGGTCAGACGGTCGAAGCGTTCCGTGGAACAGAAGGGAACGTCACACACGTCGTGACGGACAAAGGTGAATTCGAAGCGGATCTCGTCATTCTCTGTGTCGGATTCCGTCCGAACACAGGACTCTTAGAAGGACAGGTCGATATGCTCGGGAACGGTGCCATCATCGTCGATGAATATATGCGTACGAGCAACCCAGATATCTTTGCGGCAGGGGACAGCTGTGCCGTCTACTATAACCCGGCGCGTACACACGCCTATATCCCACTTGCGACGAACGCTGTCCGCATGGGAACACTCGTCGCGGAGAACATGATGCAACCACGCGTCCGCTACCAAGGGACACAAGGAACGTCGGGACTTCGACTCTATGACTGGAATATCGCGTCATCTGGTCTGACGGAAGAAGCGGCAGCACTCTTTGGACTCGAAGTGGAAAGTGTGGTCATCCAGGACGCGTATCGTCCGGAGTTCATGCCGACCGCAGAGAAAGTCGAATTCAAACTCGTCTATGAAAAAGGGACACATCGTATTGTCGGTGGACAAGTGTTATCGAAAGCGGATTTGACGCAAGCGGTCAACACACTCTCGCTCGCCATCCAAAACGAGATGACGATCGAAGAGCTCGCCTATGTCGACTTCTTCTTCCAACCGCACTACAACAAGCCATGGCACTTCCTGAACAGCGGGGCGCTTGAAGCGATGAAAGACAAAGTGAATGCCTAACAAAAAAATGCGGAAGCTCATGGCTTCTGCGTTTTTTTTAGAGATAGTGTGGTTCATCTTTCATCAAGTTGGCAAGAAGGATATAGATGAGAAAGTTAGCCGGCAAAAAGACGAATAAGAGCCGAATGCCGAGTGAAGAGATGTTCACGTATTCAGCGATCCCGCCGCATACACCGGCAATTGAGCGGTCCGTCGCCGACTTTCGAAGTGTTCGTTGCATAGAAAAAGCTCCTTATGAGTTGATATGTAAATTTTACCATATGAGTGTATGAAAAAGCGCACCAATTCAATTGGCGCGCTTTTGATTTATTTTAGAATGTCGACGAGTTCATCGAGCACTTGGTTGGCAGACAAGACGCCACCCGACGTGTTCCAAATGTCATCACTGACTTCTGTCACTTCCCCTGCTTTGACAGCATCGAGGTCTTTCCACAACTGGTTCGATTGCCATTCTTCGGCTGTCTTCGACCCGTCGGCCCCACCATATGTGAAGTAGACGATGTGGTCGCCCGCCATCTCTGGGATTCGTTCCATCGCGACTTGTTCAGCGAATTCTGCTTTATCTTGTGACGCTGGACGTTTGATGCCGACATCATTAAGGATGACGCCGGAGAAGCTGTCATTGAAGTAGATGCGTGACTCGCCAGGAAGGAAGCGGACGACCGAGAGTTCTTTATTCACGGCGTCCCCGAGTTCTGCTTTCGTATCTTCGACGTGCTGTTCGTAGTCGGCCAACCCTTGATTGCCTTCCTCTTCTAGGTTGAGTGCGTTCGCATAAAGGGTGAAGTTCTCTTGCCAATCACCTTTGAGCGTCTCTGACATGACCGTCGGTGCGATGGCGTTTAACTTGTCATAGATGTTCTCTTGACGAAGTTTCGTTCCGATGATGAGATCGGGTTCCAATTTTGCGATGGCCTCTAGATTGACTTCGCTTTCTGTCCCGACTTCCGTGACGTCTGTCATCTCGGACTCAATGTGCGGGTACCACGGGTCGCCGTTCCATGATTTGACGGCTCCGACTGGTTTGACGCCGAGGGCGAGAAGGGCTTCTGTCCCTTCGTTCGTCAAGACGACGACGCGTTCTGGGTTTTCAGGTACGTCCGCCGTTCCCATCGCGTGCTCAATCGAGCGAGTCGCAGTTTCTGAACTTGTATTGTTCTCTGTATCGTCAGACCCGCCGCAAGCAGCGAGGACGATGGTTAAGCAAAGCGTAAGTAACGCGAGCATCCATTTTTTCATTACAATTCTCCTCTATGTAGGTGATTTTCCTTCCTGACTATAAGTGATAATGATTCTCACTGTCAACCCCTTTTTCTGGAACGCAATATTTGCTATGGTAGGAAAGGAAAGAAGTGAGGACATGAAAAAACCTTGGATCAAATTACTTTTCTTGATCATCTGTTTACCTATCTTAAGTTATATCTCCTTGCGCGTCGGTGTGATTGCGGTCAGCCATCAAGATGTGATGACGTTCCAAGCGGACGGGTCATCTCAAGCGATGATTGCGTTAGCCGACAATCGTATCCCACGGACGGTCGTCGCGCTACTCGTCGGTAGTGTCCTAGGTCTCGCCGGGCTCATTTTTCAACTCGTGACCCGTAACCCGCTCGCATCTCCTGATATTTTGGCGGTAAACGCCGGAGCGAGTCTGGCCATCGTGCTCGTGACGCTTTTTGGGTTCAGTAGTATCGCCTCGTTCACGACAGCCTCGCTCATCGGAGCGTTTGTTGCCGGCGTGATTGTCTATCTACTGAGTGCGAACGGTGGGAACGTCATGTATATGACGCTTGCCGGGGCGTCGCTTGCCGCTCTATTCAGCTCATTTACCCAGTCGATCATCGCGTATGAGGAAGGTGCGCTCGATGAGGTACTGTTCTGGTTGACCGGATCGGTCGCTGGACGATCGCTCACGCTCGTCGAGATGTTGTTGCCATGGATGGCGGCGGCGGTCATTCTCGTTCTCTTGCTCAGTAAAGAATTAGAGACGTTATCGCTCGGAGACCAGGTCGCCCGTTCACTTGGACAAAATGTCGGCATCATCAAGTTCGTCGCCGTGACGCTCGCCGTCGTGCTCTCCGCATTCGGGGTGGCGCTTGCCGGACCAATCGCATTTGTTGGTCTGCTCGCTCCCCATTTGGCGAAATATCTATTCGGGACGGCCTTTTTCGCTCGTCTCGCCGGAAGTGCCCTCATCGGTAGCGTTCTGTTGCTTGCGGCTGATATTCTGGGACGCATCATCCTGTTCCCACGCGAAGTGACCGTTGGGGTCGTACTCGCCGTCATCGGTGGAGCATTCTTCATCTATCTCGTCAGTGTCAGACAAGGAGTCTTTAAATCATGAAAACATATCGCTTTCGAAAAGGTCCTGTCTCGTTCACGCTCCGGAAGCGTGAAATCGAGTTGGCGCTTCTACTTGTCGTTGGATTGCTCGTGTCGATTTATTTCGGGCTCGCCATCGGTGACACATTCCTTAGTCCCGCCTCACTCGCTGCCCTGTTCATCGGAGCAGGGGATGCATTCGAGCAGCTCGTCGTCTTCGAGTTTCGGATGCCACGTGTGTTGATGGCAATCACTGCCGGCGCAAGTCTCGCCGTCAGCGGTCACTTGTTACAACTGACAATCAAAAACGAACTGGCATCCCCGGAGATTTTCGGGATTGTCGGAGGTGCAGGGGTTGCGACGGCTACGTTCTTCACCGTTTTCTCGGATGAGCGAACGAATCAGCTGTCAGTGCCGCTCGCCTATATCCCAATCGCTTCGTTCCTTGGGGCGATTGTTGTCGGGATGTTCCTCTTCTATTTGTTGAAACGTGGAGTCCCACCTGTCCGGCTAGCACTTGTTGGGATTGGAATCAGCATCTTCTCGCAAGGGATCGTTCAGTTCATGATGCTCGCCTCGAACGTCTACCGAAAGAACGATATCCAACAATGGCTCACCGGTACCGTCTACGCCGCGACGTGGAATCAATTGAAGATTATGGTGCCGTTCGTCCTTCTCTTTTTGCTGGCAGCCTTCTTGATTGAACGTCATGTTCGTCCGCTTCATATCAGTGAAGCGACAGCGACGAGCATCGGCGTACCGGTACGAGGGATTCAGCGTGGGACGTTGTTGCTTTCCTGTTTACTCGCCGGTATTGGTGTCGCCTTTGTCGGTGCAATCGGTTTTGTTGGGTTGATGGCACCTCATATCGCTCGACAAGGGTTGAAGCTCCCTTACATTTGGGCGACGCTACTTGTCGGGGCGACGATTGTCGTGTTGGCGGACGTACTCGCTCGGACGATTTTTTATCCGTATGAACTACGGACCGGCGTGATGACAGCCGTCATCGGAGCACCGTATTTCTTCTACTTACTTCGACGGATGATGAAAGGAAGCATGAGATGAACACATTTGATTTGAACCACGTAACCATCGGATATGAACAGAAGACGGTGCTCGATCAATTATCATTCTCCATCCCACATGGGAAAATCACCGTCCTTCTCGGCGCGAACGGCTGCGGGAAGTCGACGCTCCTCTCGACGCTTGCGAGACAGCGAGATGCACTTGGCGGGGAGATCGCATTTCGAAACAAACCGCTCGATTCGTATCGAGCGAAAGAGGCGGCTCGACTCATGGCATTCATGCCACAAGTGAACGTGGCACCGGATGGATTGACCGTCGAACAACTCGTCCGATTCGGGCGTTATCCGTACCAGACGTTCTTCAAACGATATTCGGAAGACGATGAACGGGCCGTCGAGCGGGCACTCGCCTTCACCGATACGGTATCGCTCCGTGACACGCTCGTCAGCAACCTTTCCGGAGGACAAAAGCAACGGGTATGGATCGCGTTGGCACTCGCTCAAGAGTCGGAGACGATTTTGCTCGATGAACCGACGACATACTTGGACATGTCGCACCAAATCGAGATTTTAGATTTGATGTATCGATTGAATCGATTGGAAGGAAAGACGATCATCATGGTACTTCACGACCTTCACTTGGCCTGTCGCTATGCAGATCATGTCATCGCATTAGCTGGCGGTAACGTGTATCGCGAAGGCAGTCCGAACGATGTCGTCGATGAGACGTTCATGAAAGACGTATTCGGTCTCAAAGTCGTGGTGACCGAGGATCCGCTATACGGGACACCGCTCTGTGTACCGTATTCACACTATGAGTTGAATGAAAAACGACCGACCTGAACCTAGTCTGCGGACTAGGTTTTTTACGGAAAAGTAGGGAAAAAGAGTAGGATAAGTGCGCGTCATGTTTTCTACCTAAAAGGAGGAATTTTTCATAGCTAAAAAGGAAAAACAACCGTATCACATCGTCACGTTCCCATAAGAATCGATTTTAGACGGGCTTGCAGCAGAGTTCGGAGGAACGGTCACGCGGACAGACGAGGAGCTGTGAATCATGAAACTCGGGATTTTAGGTGCCGGGAAAGTCGGACGCACGCTCGGGGAGCAGTTCGAACGAGCAGGCTATGAGGTGCTGTACGGGACACGGACGGAGCGAGAAGGGACATTGACGCTACAAGAGGTCGCCTCGACGAGCGACCGGACGGGGTGTCGGGTGCGGAGTATTTGCAGCGACTCATTCCTGATACGAAAGTTGTGAAGGCGTTCAATCAGACAGGGGTCGAGAATTTAGGCGATCCGAATGGGTCCGTCATGTTCGTCGCAGGTGAAGATGAGGAAGCAGTGCGGCTTGTTGTCGAGCTATCGAACAAGATCGGCTTCGATACGCATCCGCTCCACGGGCTGAAGCTTGCTCGTGAGCTCGAAGGGTTGGGTGGCTGTGGATTCATCATGCAGTGAATGAGCGAAAATCACGGGACTTCGCCTTCTACTTAACAGAACGCTAAAAGACGATTGAGGCGAGATGCCTCAATCGTCTTTTTGATTAGAATCCTGTATAGCGATCAGAACGCGTTTGCAGCAGCTTAATCGTCTCGTGCTCAATCTGCTCAACTTCACGTTGCTGCCAACCCGGCATGAGAAATGCATCAACGAGTGCCCAAATGCCTGTGATGAATGCACCGAGACCGAGCGTCAAGACGACGAGTAGGATCATGGCGATTCCTGAACCGATTTTTTTGAAATAGAAACGATGCGCACCAAATGCACCGAGGAAAAACCAAAGCAAGTAGGCGACGAGCAGGCTACGTTTTCGTTTTTCGACTTCGCTATTTACGAGTAACATTTCTTCTGTCGTCAAATCCATACGCGAATCATACATAGGACTCCAACTCCTTATCCATAATTGTTATAATGAGTTCGCACTCAAGTATATCGGAAAATGGATTTGTTTCCATGATTTCCTAAAAAGAAAAGAGGTTCTTTATGCTTTTTCCGATTTTGACGTTCATCGTCGCCTTCGTTCACGTCGTCGGTGGGGCGATTGCCCTTTATCAATATCCACAATATAAGCGTATGGCCATCAGTGCCATCGTGCTCGGGTTCGTCTACGGTGGGTTGACCGTGGCGGTGATTGGATTATGACGAACAGACCACTGCGTTCGCGTCTTCAAATGAAGAGCGGCTATCAGTTAGGGACATACTTATTTTTAGGTCTCATCATTTTTGATTTACTCTTAGGCGACGTTCCGAGAATCTCGTTTGCGATGTATGCAGTTTTCTTTTACTTTTGGCAACGGGAGCGTGTAGAAAAAGAAGAGAAGAGGTTAGCCGAGAAGATGAAGCGGAAGTCGGATGAGTGGACGATCACATTCGTCGTCTTGTTTTGTTTGGTAGGCTATGCGGTCTCCCTTGGCCTACAATATCCATCTGTTTCGTTGCTCGAACTGAGCATTTATGGCTTCTCGACAATCTTCTGCATCCGGGCGTTGACCTTGATCTATGCGATGCACCAACAGCAGCTCGACTAAAACCCATCCTTCCACTGAGAAAGGATGGGTTTGATTTAGGACGCGGCTCGTCGCAGGACGAGCTTTTCTTTTACATAGATGCCGCTATAGACGAGGAAACATCCGAAGCTGACCAACAGTCCGATGTAGACGCTCATCATGAACGGGGTGAGAAGCGACCCGATTAAAATCGTCGAGCGTGATAAGAAGTCGGCACCGGCGAACGACGTTCCGGCAAACGCGGAGTACGCACCACGTCGGTCTTCTGGCATCATGTTCGCCTTCTCCGTATTCAATACGGGTGAGTACAATAATTCGCCGAACGTTGCGATGAGCATGAAACCGAGGAGGAGCATCATCGAATTCGCACTCGTGATGATGGCGTACCCAATCGTGTATAGCACGAGCCCACCGAGAAGTGTGTGCTTGTTTGAGAAACGTGAGGCGAGACGTTGGATGAAGAACGTCAACGCGACGACGATAAGCGTATTTTCGATTTGAATGAGGCTCATCATCCGCACCCCATTGATCGTCCATGATTCAATCGAGAGCGGTTCGAATGAATCGGCGAGCCGGACCGCGACATAACTACCCATCGAGAACTCGGCAGCGAGGATACACATCGAGCCGAAGACGACTTTGACGAACGGGCGGTCACGCCAGGCGATTTGATAGCTTTGGAACACGTCGACGAAGACGAGGCGAAGCTTTTGGGACGTCCACGTCCGTTTCGTGTCCTCGAGGAAGATGGCGTACGCGATCGGCAGCATGCTCGACGTGAACGTCAAAATCCAAAACAGTAACAGCTGGTTGCTGACATAGAGCCAGCCCCCGAGTGCCGTCCCGATCGTGATGGATAAGTTGATCAACCAGTAATCGAGCGCATAAACGGCTTTTCGATTCTCGGGCGTCGTCGCATCGATGATGATGGCACTCATCGCAGGCCGCCCGAGGTTGTTCGTGACCGTGAAAATCGTATAGGCGATCATGAAGACGATCATCTGGTCGAACTGAAGACTGAGCGTCATGACGAGAAACATCGAGGCCGTGAGACTTGCCGTCAACACGAGGAGTCGCTTCCGTGAAAATTTATCGGCGAGGTATCCCCCAATCAACCCGATCACGTATCCGAGACAGACGAGCGAGATCAAGAAGACGCCCGCGATCCATTCGTTGAACGCTTTGACAAAGAGAAGTGCCATGAACGGCATGATGGCGAATGAGACCGAACGATTAAAAAATGATGTTACGAGTCGAACTTTTATTGGTTTAGGTATATCTTTCCATTTCATCTTGTCACCTTCCATTCTGTAACTGTATGATAAACAAGACAACGGATTTGAA
Source organism: Exiguobacterium sp. s83 (assembly GCF_018617095.1). Classification (GTDB taxonomy): domain Bacteria; phylum Bacillota; class Bacilli; order Exiguobacteriales; family Exiguobacteriaceae; genus Exiguobacterium; species Exiguobacterium profundum. The sequence goes on from NZ_JACSJP010000005.1 coordinate 23,209, forward strand.
AAATGGACGACATGGGGAAATGATGTCCACTTTTAAGGGGGGATGTGACGTGGATGCGTATTTATTTCGATTGTGGAAAGGGTGTCGCGATGGGGCGTACACGATTTCTGATATGGCGGAAGCCATTCATTTAAGCCCGAAACAGACGAAGCGTCATTTGGCACGGTGGCAAGAAGAAGGGTGGCTCACGTATACGAGCGGACGTGGACGGGGGAATTTGACGCGTCTCGAATGGTTGCGTCACGTCGAGCGTGATTTAGCTAAACAGTTGCTCGAACGCATGGAGAAAGAGTCGGTCGAGGCAGTGACGAATCAACTGGAGTGGGACTGGTCGCCTGCGCAGGCAGGTCGGTTCATGCGCCAGCTCGAGAAGAAGTTCGGTTACGTCCAGACGTCGAGCGATGCGCTCATCATCCCGCGACGCCGTCACTTTTTGACGACACATCCGCTCGAGGCGGCTGACATCCACAGTGCCCACCTCGTCCAGAACGTCTTCAATCGTCTGTTCATGATTGACGCGTCCGGGAAGGTCACGGGGGAGCTTGCGCATCACTATGAATGGCAGGGGAATACGCTCGTCTTGTTTCTTCGGAAAGGGGTCCGATTCCATGACGGGTCGCTCATGACGAGTAAAGATGTGACGAAAAGTTTACGCACACTCGTTCAGTCGGATGCGTATCGGTATATGTATCGGCACGTCCGGCATATCGCATCGAACGGCACGTATCGCGTCGACGTCACGCTCGACCGGCGTCGGAATTCGTACATCCCGAAACTGTCGATGATTCATACGAGTATCGCCAAAGGGAGTGTCGGGACGGGGCCGTTTCAATTGGATCGCCATGACAAGGAGAAGACGGTCCTCCTCGCCTTCGAGAATTATTTCGGGGTGCGGGCGCTCCTCGACCGGGTCGAGTTCATCAAAGTGCCGGACGGATATGATCCGACGTATCGCATCTCATCAAGGGATTCCAAAGAAACCGGACACATCTCGACACCGTCCGGGTTCGGGCTTGTCATCTTGAACAGTCACCCGAATAGTGTGTTCGCCAATGAAGAAGCGAGACATTACATGCATCGATTGATTGCGGAGATTCGACCGGAAATCGGGACACGGAATGAACGGAGAACGCCGAACGACCGAGGGTTTCTCGGTTCGCTGAGCGAGACGTATCGCATTCCAAAAGGAACACCCGTCACGTTCGACCGACCGATTCGAATCAAACAGACGGACTTCACGAACGATACGACCGACTGGATTGCCGAGATGTTGACACGTCATGGGATTGCCTATGAGTTCGTGCCCATCAGCTTCAAAGATTCGATTCATGACAAGACGTATTATGAATACGTCGATTTGGTCGTTCACGGGGAAGTGTTCGAGCGGAACATCACGCTCGGGTTTGAACAGTTCATGACGAACGAGTACTCGCCTCCGCATAAAGTATTCCCTTATATAGAGGGGATGGCGGAGCGGGTCGGGCAATATGATGACCTGCCGTTTGAGGACTGGTTGCCGCTACACCGGGAGATTGAGCGCGAGTTAAAAGAGAAGTCGTACTTCATCCCGCTCTATAACGAGGAGAGGACCATACCGTTCCCGGTCGAGCTGAAGGACGTCTGTGTCGACTTGTTTGGTTATTTTGATTTTGCGAAACTATGGATTCCATCATAAGGAGGGGTTCGATGAGGAAAAAACTATTAATGGCATTTCTTTTTTTCAATCCAATCGTATTTTTGATTGGATGGTGGAACGGTGAATGGATGACGATTACAGTGGCGGGATTCGGTGTTATCTTTCATGCACTTTATCAGGAGCAACTCGAACAGTTCGACGAAGAGAGAGTCAAGTCAATGTTGCGAACCGTCGATTCGAAACTCGTCTCATCGATTGGTTTTCTTTCAATTTTCAGCTTTTTTGTCGTCGTCTGGTTCTTTGACGAGACGTCAGTTCCGTTGCTTGATACGATGTACGTCGTGTTTGGTGTCATCATGATGCGTCGTGGTATGTTGATTCGCAGTGCTGTACTCCATGAAAAGATTGATTTGACGAACGTCATCCATATAAAGAAAACCCCGAGTTCGTAAGACTCGGGGTTTCGTTATGCGGATTTGTCCGTGCCTTCTTTTTTGACTTTTCGGGCGAGTGCCAAGATTTGATACACTTTGAAAAAGTCGTAAGCGGCGACGGCGATGATGAAGTACGTCCAGAAGCTGAAGCCGTACTCTTGTACCGAGAAGTACGCGAGGACGGTGAACAACACACCGAACGAGAGACTGAAGAGCATCATCACTTTTAATTGTCGCGGCATAACTGCCACCTCATTTCTACATTAAAAATAGTACGAGCATCACGAGCGCGTTGTTAAACGTGTGGATGGCGATTGGAACGATCAATCGTCTTGTCTTCGCATACGCGTAAGAGAATGCGAAACTCATCGCGATATAGACGAGGAAGCGATTGTCTTGGTGGATGAGTGCGAAAAGAATCGAACTGACACCAAAGGCAATCCAGAACCCGAAGCGCGCGTTCAAGTTCCCGAACAAAATATGACGGAAGAGAATCTCTTCGATGATTGGTCCGAGCAAGACGACCGGCAAAATCATGAGTGGAATAACTTCCACCATATCAGCGATGTTTTGTGTGTTCATCGATTCGACGAGTTCGCCCGAGATGGCCGTCTCAATCAAGTTCGCCACGATGACGAGCCCGTATTGCATCAAAATCCCGAGCCCGATCCATTTGACCGTGTCGTTCAAGTTCGACTGGATACCTTGGGCTTTGTATTGTTTCAAGTCTGGCCAGATGAGCAAGATTGACAGAACAATCGTCACACCGAATCCGATGGCGAGCCAGAGCCCGACGAACGTTTCTGTTAACCATTCCGGTCGTAACGCTTTAATCACGAGCGGAAATAGCTGGACGAACGCATATAGTAAAATCGGGGTGAGGTGCCGGAGACGAATGTTAGGCGCCATCGAAAAACGGGTATTTATCGATTGGTTTGAGTTTAATGTAGCCAATTCAACACGTCCTTAATCATAAGAATGAACCTACCTTTTTCTCATTGTAACAAATAAGTTCTCTTGACCGCGAGTAAGAGCATTTTTTAATGTATCCCCCTTGATTTTTTTATCGACACATACTACACTAATCAGTGTTAGCACTCCTTTTAACTGAGTGCTAAAACCTTACGATACACATTACATCATTCATATTCGGAGGAGGGTTTTTCCATGTTAAAACCACTAGGCGATCGTGTCATCATCGAAGTCGTGGAGAAAGAAGAAAAGACGATCGGGGGCATCGTGCTTCCTGATACGGCGAAAGAAAAGCCGCAACAAGGGAAAGTCATCGCAGTCGGTACAGGCCGCGTGACAGACGAAGGCAAGCGCATCGATCTCGACGTGAAAGAAAATGATTTGGTCATCTACTCGAAGTACGCAGGTACCGAAGTGAAGCATGATGGAAAAGAGTACTTAATCGTTCGCGAGAGCGATATTCTCGCAATCGTAGGCTAAGCACCATTATTCAAAAACTTTTTTAGGGGGAAATGAACGATGGCAAAAGATATTAAATTCTCAGAAGATGCACGTCATGCGATGCTTCGCGGCGTCGACGCACTCGCTGACGCAGTCAAAGTAACGATTGGACCAAAAGGACGCAACGTCGTCCTCGAGAAGAAATTCGGTTCACCACTCATCACGAACGATGGTGTGACAATTGCAAAAGAAATCGAACTCGAAGACCGCTTCGAAAACATGGGTGCGAAACTTGTTGCTGAAGTCGCGTCGAAGACGAACGAAGTCGCAGGGGACGGTACGACAACAGCGACAGTCCTCGCACAAGCGATGATTCGTGAAGGGCTCAAGAACGTAACAGCGGGCGCGAACCCGATGATCCTTCGTAAAGGGATCGACAAAGCGGTCACACGCGCGCTTGAAGAGTTGAAAGCCATCTCGAAACCAATCGAGTCAAAAGAAGCGATCGCACAAGTTGCGGCTATCTCGGCAGCGGACGAAGAAGTTGGCGAATTGATCGCAGAAGCGATGGAGCGCGTCGGTAACGACGGTGTCATCACAATCGAAGAATCACGCGGCTTCACGACAGAACTCGACGTCGTTGAAGGAATGCAGTTCGACCGTGGATACTTGTCACCATACATGATCTCAGACTCTGACAAGATGGAAGCGTCACTCGACAACCCGTACATCTTGATTACAGACAAGAAGATCTCAAACATTCAAGAAATCATCCCAGTGCTCGAGCAAGTCGTGCAACAAGGGAAGCCGATCTTGATTGTCGCAGAAGACATCGAAGGCGATGCACTCGCGACACTCGTCTTGAACAAACTTCGTGGTACGTTCAATGCGGTAGCGGTTAAAGCACCAGGATTCGGTGACCGTCGTAAAGCGATGCTCGAAGACCTCGCGACACTCACGGGTGGTCAAGTCATCACAGAAGACCTCGGTCTTGACCTCAAATCAGCGTCACTCGATATGCTCGGTCGCGCATCGAAAGTCGTCGTCACAAAAGACACAACGACTGTCGTCGAAGGTGCAGGAAACGAAGACGCAATCAAAGCCCGCGTTCAAACGATCCGCAACCAAATCGAAGAGACAACGTCTGACTTCGACCGTGAAAAACTCCAAGAGCGTCTCGCGAAACTCGCGGGTGGCGTAGCCGTCGTCAAAGTCGGTGCAGCTACGGAGACAGAACTCAAAGAGCGTAAACTCCGCATCGAAGACGCACTCAACGCGACACGTGCAGCAGTTGAAGAAGGAATCGTTGCGGGTGGTGGGACATCACTCATCAACGTCATCCCGGCTGTTCGTGCGCTCCTTGCAGAAGTGACAGCGGACGAAGCAACTGGTGTCAAACTCGTCCTTCGTGCCCTCGAAGCACCGGTCCGTCAAATCGCGGAAAACGCGGGGGAAGAAGGTTCGGTCATCGTCGAGAAGCTCAAGAATGAGTCAGTCGGTGTCGGGTACAACGCGGCAACTGGCGAATACGTCGATATGATCGCACATGGTATCGTCGACCCAGCGAAAGTGACGCGTTCAGCACTCCAAAACGCGGCATCTGTCTCAGCGATGTTCCTCACAACAGAGGCGGTCATCGCAGACAAGCCAGAAAAAGATGCTCCTGCAATGCCTGACATGGGCGGCATGGGTGGAATGGGCGGTATGATGTAATATTATCCCAAGCTAAAAAACGGCGAAGGGAAATGAAGGAAATTGGAAGTTAAGTTCGATTATAAAACTACAATTTTTGCTTGTAAAATCTTTTATGAATTCACAGAATTCATAAAAGATCTTCAGGCTGTTGACGCACCAAATAGCATATGGCGATTTGGTGCGTCTTTTTTTATGTTCAACGAGCTTGAGGCGTTCTGCCCGACAAAAGATTGAAGAAATGTTATGTAGACGGTCCTTTCTTGCCAACAGGTTGGCCAGCTTCTTCATGTTTTGTGCGGTGGCTGCCACCAGATTGGCGCGTTGGACCTTCGCGGTCCCCCTGTAGAAGGTGAAACGAAGCCCGTGGAGCTCTTTCACATCGGCGAACGAGCGCTCGACGGTCTGCGGCCGCAGTCGGTAGAGGGATTTCCCAGACGCGGACAGGCGGTTCTCGTTCACCTGCTCGCGGTAATGTTCATCGACGTGGCGTGTGATGTCCCTTCGGTGCGTCCGGCTGGACGTGCACTTCTCGAGGAGAGGGCAGTTCTGACAGATGGAGGGGTCGGAGACGTAATGGTGATAGCCGTGGCAGTCCGTCGTCTGATAGGTGAGGCGCTGTCGCGCCGGACAGAGATACGCATCTTCCTCGGGCAGGTACGTGTACCGGGTCTTGCGGAACATCCCCTTCTTCCCACCGAAACGCCTCCGGGCGATGACCCCGAAGATGCCCCGTTCGACGAGCGCCTTCGCGATCCCGGTCGTGAAGTAGCCTGCATCGAGTGCGACCGCCTCGAGCGGGAAATGGAAACATTCGAGGACATGGTCGAACCGATTGAGATAGACGGTGCTGTCCGAGACGTTCCCGGGTGTGACGTGTACATTGACGATGAAATTGTGCTTGGCGTCGACCGTCCGATGCGCCAGCCAGAAAAAGCCTTCCGGCTTCTGGTCACGATACATGTATCCCACATCCGGGTCGGTCCGGCTCACCTTGACGAGCCGGCGCTCCCTCTTCTCAGATGCCGGTTTCAGTTCTTTTTTCCGCGTTCGGCCCGTTCCTCGTTCACGCGGGTGAGAAGCTCGTCCTCGATCGCGCCGGTCTCGACGAGATGGCAACGGAAGGCGACGAAAGCTTCCTTCAGGATCGGGGACGCCGCCGGGTGGACGCGGAAACGGTTGATCGTCCGATAACTCGGCTCGTGGCCCTGGGCGAGCCACATCATCCGCAAACTGTCCTTGAGAAGGCCCTCGATCTTTCGGCCCGAGAACGCGGACTGTGTGTAGGCGCGGAGGACGATTTTCATCATCATGCGCGGATGATAGGCCGGGCAGCCCGTCGTTCGCCAGAACGGTTCGAATGCCTCGTCCGGGATCTGTTCGACGAGGTCATGGACGGCGAAGGCGATATCGTTTTCCTGAAGCCGGACTTCTAAATCTAGGGGCAAAACCAATTGGTTCATGGTATACTCTTTGTACATAGGGGCACCTCCAAAGTTATGGTTTGGTCACTTTAACTTTATCAGAGGTCGCCCCTATCTGTTTAGTCTCAAATGCGTGCACGAACCCATAAAAATGACAAGAGGCCCCCGTGAGCGAACAAGTCGCTCACGGGGGCCTCTTTCTTATAAATCTACTGGGTTATGTCCCAGCCTCTTTTTGTTTTCTTAATTAACGAATCAAGATTACGTTGTTAATAGGTAATTGTGTTGGTAAAATTAGGTGGAAATAACTTATATGTAGTTTATTTATTCATGAATATCAACAATGTGTATAAAAAGGGTTTTAATTAATAAAAAGTGAATTAATTTTTTGGTGGAAATAAGAATAGGAGAGTGTTAAAAGTGAGCAATTTAAGAAATAACAGCACTTATTTTTTAAAAGATACTGCATTAGTCAATAAAGAAAATGATGCTTTTCACCATGAAGATTATGTTCAAAACTTAAAAACAATAATTTTAGAACATGATCCACCGTATAACATTGCTTTGATAGGAAAGTGGGGAGTCGGTAAATCGTCAATTATAAATTTATTAAAAACTGAAATAGAGGGTAGACCAGAAATTTCAATTCATGAGATAAATGCCTGGAAGTACGAAAACGACTCATTAAAAAAAGCATTTCTTAAGAATTTGTATAACAAATTTAACCCTCATGCTGATAATGAAGCATCTAAAAATTGGGGAGAAAGTTTAAGGAAATTTACAGGTAGTGTTAACCATGAAACGGAGACATTATCTCCTCGTAAAGCACTAAAAGATATTTTGCCGATAATCAAAACTCTTTTTGCGCTCTGGGCTATAGCTTCTATTTTGATACTCGTATTTTTATTTGTTACAGATATAATTAATGCACTTTTTACAGCAAACACTACTCTAGAAAATATGAAGGATTCATACGCGAGCTTTAAAAAAAATGTATGGGTAGTTGCAATATTGGGTCCAACCTTACTAATATTACAAGACCTTATTAAAGATGCAATTCAAAGAAAATATTCTGATATTCATTTAATAAAGCCCATTGAAACTGCAGATGAATATGAGGAACTATTTAAAAAAGAAATCAAAGAGTTTAAAAATAGACATCCAGAGTTTAAAAAACTGGTTGTTATTGTGGATGATTTAGATAGATTGACTACAAAGAAAGTTGTTGCAGCCTTAGATGCAATAAAAGCTTTTGTAGAAATAAATGAATGTATATTTATTGTTACTTGTGATGAAAATATTTTGATAAATGCTTTGGAAAAAGAAAAATTAAATAAGTCATTAGATGTTGATGGAGAACTTTTTCTTGATAAGCTATTTCACTTTAGAGTGTCGTTGCCCCCTATTATTGAAAGAGATATGAGCGATTATGCAGTCTCAATTGCTCAACAAGAAGCACCGGGCCTTGTGACGGCTTGTAATGGACAATTTCAGGAGCTTATTGACATCCTAATTCATACCGATGTTAGTACACCAAGACAAGTGAAAAAAATATTGAATACTTTCGCTAACAATTTACTCATAGCACAATCAAGGGAATCAGATGGTCGTAAACTAGAGGATAAATTACTTACTAATGAACAAGGTTTACGCTATCTAGCAAAAATATCTGTAATTCAATCAGACTATAATGACATTTATAATGAACTTATAAGAGACTATAGTTTTTTAGAAGATTTACTCAAATTTTATCAGGTTAGTGAAGATGAGGATAACACTACTAAAGCTTCGATCAAACAATTTTTTAATAGTAAAGGTAGTTCATATCAAATCAAACCAAATTTCGAAGGTTTAATTAATTTTCTTACTAGAACCCAGCATATAGTTGTAGATAATGTAGCTCCTTTTATTTATTTGGGACAAGATACTATAGGTTTGAATGCTGGAGATGAAAAACAAAGAACGATTCTTCAAAGTATGATTAATGGTAATGAAAAGCCGATATTAGAAATTCTAGAAAAAGCTAATGAAAAAATTTATTTGACTCAAGCTATAATTGATGTTATTAAACATGCGCCTCCGAAAACTTTACCCTCAGTTATTAAAGCTGCAACATCACTCGTTAACTCTATTGAGGTAGAAAAAAGAGAATTTTCTAATAGTATTTCTTATCGTTTAAATACTAATGATCTGTCGCGCATTAGATTTTGGCAATTATCGTTGTCAGATTTGCTTGAAATCTATTTTCAATCTAGTAATAAACTTGGAATTGAAAAAGCCATTTTGAATATGTTAAGTGACCTGTTTACAAAAAATAATGAATGGAAGAACTCAGAAGGTAGAGCATTATCTAGTGAAGAGTTTTCGAAAAGAATTTCAAGCTGTTTAATTTTACTTTTTGAAAAAGAAGATAAATTACCAAAATCCATTAAAAATAAAATTAAAGAATTTTTAAACAATGATGAAGACAAATATAATTTCTTTGATTTTGAAAATGTTCATAATCTTTACCTTGATTTCTCCTACCACTTCAATGAATATTTTGGTTTGCCATTTTATGATCAATTAATTAGTAGTATAGAAAATTCGGATGGGAAGCAATACGAAATGGAAATGATGACTTTCTACAAAATTGCTCCTGATATCAGAGATTTAGACACTAATTCATTTATTCAGTCAATTGTAAGAGTTATCTCATCGAGTGGTTCGGAATATTTACTGAAAACCCTAGAATTATTAAATCCAATTATGAATGATATTGAAGATGAAGTAGGTTCTTCTATTCTTCAATCAATAATTGAAACGCCTTTTAAACATGAAAAAGAAAATGAAATATTGAGTTTAGTGAATAAAATTCCATTTAATTTAAATTCTATTGAAGATTTAGTAAAGCAATTTGATAATTTTATATTTGATTTTATTTCGGATGAAGATTTGGAAGAACAACCAGAATTATTAGCTTTAATGGAAACTGCAATGGAAAACAGTAAAGAGGATTTCGGAATATATGCAAACACCTTCGGATACTTGATTGATAATCTATTAACTACTTCAGAAAATGATAATTATTTAATAGCTTTCAACTCTAGCTTTAGTGATAATCAACGAAAACTATTATTTGAAAAGCTGAAAACTACTATCCCATTAAATGCTTACAAAGCATCAAATTTCGAAAGATTAACTATTCTTTATTCTATCTTTATCAATGAGAAGAAAAACGCGGCTTATATTGAAGAATCTATGAAGTTAGGGATTCAAGAATTCCGAAGTAGATGGCAACAAAACAAGAGTTGGGCGAATGATTTTATTGGATTATTCTCAGTCACATCTTCGCTCATAGATCGAATTGATATAGAAAATTTGTTACCAGTGCTCGAAGGACCTGTAACCAGCTCAGGTGACACTGATATCACATTAAAAGCGTTAAAGCATCTTGGAAAACATTTACCCGAAAATAAGATAGTCTCTTTAAGAGCTTATAGTATTAAATATTCTGAGACAGATGCTTCGAAAATGGATGCATTTGAATTCTTAAAAGCCACTAGAAATTATGCAACTAAAGAAAACGAAAATTTACATGAGTATGTCACATTTTTAATTAATAATTTCTCTTTAAGTATAGAGCGCTTTTTAGATGAATTAACCTCTAAGTTTTCATCTATAAGAAAAGAATCGTTAATTCTTTTATTAGAAAAAGCTAGCCATTTAAAGAAAGATGTTTTGAGATCAAAATTGACATTGATACAAAATACTTTAGAAAAATTTTTTATGGTGTTCGATGAGGAAGGTAGAGAACAATTACTAATTAATACTATAAAAAGCTCTATAGACGAAAAAATCATTGATAATGTTCTACTCGAATCTTTAGATGATACTATTCGAGCAGATGTATTAAACAAAGTATTAAGTTCTGCTGATATAAGAGACAAGAATGTTAGGATAAGTCTTTTAAAACTATGTAAACCGTCTATAAACAATATTGAAAATACGAAGTTCACAAATTTGTTGATTGATATGTTTAATGAAGATGACGAAGACTATATTGTTAAAACTTCTGAAATATTACTCAATGATTTTTCGGATTATCGATTTAATAAAGAGAAGCGACGAATTTCAGAACAATTGTATAGCACATTTCGTAACGTGAATTTAAATGTTAAGTCAAAGTTGTTAGAGGTTAGTAAAGTGTTTTTATTACGTGATATTTTTATTGAAAATCTTAAAACTGATGTATTTACTGAAAAAGAAAAGGATCTAATCGTCAGTCACTATAATCTTCGCAGAAAAAAGAAAAGTATATTTAAAGGGAAATAGAAATCTGTGATTATGTGATAATTATATAGACTAAAAAACGTGTAGAAACTTCGTTGTTTCTACACGTTTTTTTCAATCAGTCTGTTTCCGGTTATACATCACGACGCTACCGACGAATGCAGCAAGCGCCCAAGCAGTTAGCAACCCGAGCTCTAGCCCGACAGCACCAAAGTTCGCACCATCTTCCACTTGATGAGCCACGTCAATCAAAAGCACGTTCGGCAAATACTCAAGCACTCCGATGATGGCGAAACGATCTTGTAGTGGCAACAACATCGGTGAGAACGAGAAGAAAAAGAACGGCAACATGACAATCAATGAAGCTTCCATGACCGTCTTCGACATCAAGCCGAACATCGTTCCGATCCCGATATAAAAGAATGTCGAGACGATGAGCGCGAGAGCGATCACAGCCAGATTTTGTGGAGCATAATCCATCAAAAATGACGAGACTACGATGAGGATCATCGTCGTCACGAATGTGAGAGCGCTCTTTCCGAGCAAGATGTCGAGCGTGCTCGCTGGGGACAACATGAGCCCGCGAAGCGTGTTCTTCTCTTTCTCTTCGGCAATCAATGCACACTGCACAAAGATTGCCACGAGGCTGAACGTGATGTTGATGACGAAGTACGTGATATCGACGCCAGCGTCACCGATTCGCGAATAAAAGACAGCGAAGAAGAGCGGCATGACCAAGGTTGACGAGACGAATAAGTTTCGAGACAAATCCTTGTAGTCTTTCTGGAAAATAGCGAGTGCACGTTTCATTGAAAAAGTCATGATAATTTCCTCCCTGTCACTTCGATAAAGATATCGCCGAGTGTCGGCTCGTTGGAATGGATCGATGCGATATTTTTAGCACGCATCTGTTTATGGAGCCAATCCGCGCCTTCGTCGGTTTGCGTCACTTCATGCGTCTGACCGTTGTTCAATTCAACTTGCATCGATCCCGTCGCATATTTCCTGCGCAATACGTTCGGGGCATCGAGCAGTTGAATCGACCCTTGATGTAAGAAAGCGACACGATCACACAGCTCTTCGGCTTCTTGCATATCGTGTGTCGTCAGAAAGATGGTCGTTCCGTTTGCCTTCAACCGTTCAATCCCTTTATAGATATGTCGAGAGTTGACCGGGTCGAGAGCCGATGTCGGTTCATCTAGAAACAGTAACTCTGGCTCATGAAGAAGGGCGCGTGCGAGCGTCACCCGTTGCAACATCCCTCTAGAGAGTTTGTCGATGCGCTTTTTCCGTTCCCCGCTAAGATTGACCATGTTCAATACTTCATCGATCCGAGTCTTTGGTTCATCATAAAGGTCACAATATAAGCTCAGGTTCTCTTCTATAGAAAGTCGTGTATAAAGACCACTATTGTCCGTCAACACGCCGATGCGTTTACGGTACTGTTCTTGTTTCAAGTCAGCGACCGGCACGCCGAAGACGGTAGCATCACCGGCCGTCTGTGCGAGTTGTGACGTCAAGATTTTTATCGTTGTCGTCTTTCCAGAACCACTCGGTCCCAAGAAGCCGAACACTTCCCCTTTTCCAACTGTAAACGTCACATCATGTAACGCTTCCTCGTTCCCAAACAACTTCTTTAACCCGTTCACTTGAATGATTGGTTCCATTCCCGTTCCTCCTTGTCGATGTCGTCTTGCTTGTCTCTATCGTATAGGGAATGGGGGAAGGCTGCACTAAAATGGCGATAAATGGTGCTTATCAGGAGTTGAATGAAGCGAATAGAACTGTGAATGGAGACTATTTGAGCCCCATCATCGTCTTCAATTCTGCCATTTTTGTCTTGGATAACGGAATCGTTGTCTTCTCTGAATCATCCAAGACGAGACTGAAGCTATTTTTCGTATAGGTGATGACTTCGCGGACACGTTGTAAGTTCACGAGATAAGACCGATGGCAGCGGAAGAAACCGTACGGAGTCAAACGCGTCTCGAGCTCATTCATTGTGAAGACGCTCGGGAACTGATCCGATTGACTATGTAAAATCGACTGTCCGTCCTGACTTTCGATGAAGTCGATTTCAGGAGGATCGAGTAAGATGATTTTTTCGTTCACTTTCGTCGGGATTTTCTCGAAACGGACGTGGATGACCTCAGATGAGATGTCTGTCTCATCCTCTTCTTCTGGTTCCACATCTAACAAGCGCAAGTGACGATGGTCAATCCGATAAACGGTCGATGTCATGAAGAGCGCACTCTCCATGTTGCTCGTCAACACGAGGACGGCTTTTTGTCTCGACGTTAATGTCTGTAACGTATCGCGTAAAAGGTGGCGTGTCTCTTGGTCCACGTCTTGGTCAGGTTCTTCAAACACATACAGGTCACGGTCCTGGAGAAGCAGCGCGGCGTACTGTGTGCGTCTGACAAGGGAGCGATTGAGACGGTGGAGGCGATGCTTGCGGTAAGTCGTGAGTTGGAGTTGCTGCATCACCGAGTCGACCGAGTCAGTTGAATCATATAGGCGCTTGGTGAAGCGTAAATACTCCTCGATGGTGAGGCGGTCGTATAAACCGTCCCTTATGGAGAAGAGGGACAGTGTTGAAGCGTGGTCGATGTTCCCGGTATAAGTCGTGATTTCCTGACTGATGAGACCGAAGATGATTTCCCGAGAAATCACGCCACAATGAATGGCGGCCAACTCACCTGGTTGGATCGTAAATGAAATGTTTTCGAGAATGAGTGTGTCTTGTTGGCGAACCGAGACGTTTTGGAAAGTAAGCACCGAATCCCTCCCTTTTTAGTGGAATTATACCATTATCTGATTTAGAACTCGGAAAGTGATGCGTAATCATTTAAAAAGGTATTGTATGATAAAATGGATATAATTTGAAATCAGAAGAGAGTAGGTCTGTTGTATGGTTAAAGTCATTCCATTCACATTCGAAGAAAGTAGTCTACATAGCATCGATGATACAGAAACATATGTGAACTATCCGGTGATTTACATTTTGAACGGAGAGAAAGAAGCATACATTGGTGAAACGGTTCATTTTAAAAAGCGAATGAAGCAACATCTAAAGCTTAAACAAACGGAACGGAAACAGCTGAGTCAAATTCATCTCGTCAATCATGACAAGTTCAACCGTTCAGCAACATTCCATCTCGAAACAAAGCTCATCAATTATTTTTTAGGAGATGAGAAGTATACACTTCAGAATAAAAGTAAAACTGCGAACGACTTCACGCACAATTACTATAATAAAAATTATTACGACAACGAATTGTTTCCCGAACTTTGGAATGAATTACATCGTAAGGGACTTGTTCAAAATGAACTTCACGCCATTGAAAATAAAGATATCTTCAAGCTGTCTCCGTTTAAAGAGTTATCTGTCGAACAGTTAGATTTAAAAGAGAAGGTACTCGACTTTTGTGAAACGCAAATGTCGAAAGCGGATCCGAATGCAACATACGGAGATTTATATGTGATTGAAGGGGAAGCAGGTGTAGGGAAGAGTGTTGTCTTGAGCTCAATCTTTAATACAATCCAAGCTCGAACAAAAGACACTAATTCAACACTTCATCAGACTAAAAATTATTTGGTTGTGAATCATGAAGAGATGTTGAAGACCTATAAAGGAATCGCGAAGCAAGTGAAACATCTTAAAGCAGGGGACTTCACAAAACCGACGCCGTTATTGAATAAACTGAAAGATCATAAAGCCGACATTATCTTTGTGGACGAAGCCCACTTGTTGCTGACGAAATCAGATCCCTATAACAATTTCCGGCAAAACAATCATCTCGAAGAGTTGCTGAAGAAAGCCAAAATTGTCATCGCTATTTTTGATCAACATCAAGTATTGAAACTGAAGAGTCACTGGAATTCACTCAAGTTGGATGATTATAAAAAGAAAGCAAGGACAGTAGAGACTTACAAACTAACCAGTCAATTCCGAATGCAAGCAGATGAAGATATGATGAACTGGGTCAACGCATTTAAAGAAAAACGAATCAATCCATTACCGAAATCGAAGCAATATGATTTACGAATATTTGAAACATTAGAAGAGATGCACCGTACCATCATCGAGCAAGATCGAAGATACGGATTGAGCCGTGTTGTTTCGACTTTTGACTTTTTACACAAAAAGGACGGAGACACCTATTATGTGTATGAGTCGAACGGAGATTATAAAATGCCATGGAATACAACCGGTGGAAAAACGACGTGGGCTGAAAAAGCAGAAACCATCGCCGAAGCCGGCTCTATCTATACGATTCAAGGATTTGATTTGAACTATGTTGGTGTCGTTTTAGGCCCATCCGTATCTTATGATGAGGAGCAGGAGTGTCTAATGATTGATCCGAATTTATATAAAGATACGGGAGCCTATGCTGGAATCGAAGGTATTGAGAATGTTGATTTGGCAAAAGAACAGATTGTCTTGAACTCGATTAACATATTGATGAAGCGTGGCGTCAAAGGCCTCTATCTATATGCATCTGATGAATCGCTACGACGAAAATTATTGAAGTTACAAAGAGAGAGGGTATAAATATGAACGAAGTACAACGATTAATGGATGAGGTCATTAAATTCCGAGATGAGCGCGACTGGGCGTTCCATCATAACCCGAAAGACTTGGCGTTATCGTTATCACTTGAGGCAAGTGAGCTCCTTGAGGTATTCCAATGGGTGTCGAGTGAAGAAGCGCTTGAGACAAAGAAGACGGAGATGGAAGAGGAATTGGCAGATGTGTTGATTTACGCGTTGACGTTCGCTCACGCTGCCGGAATCGATGTTTCGAAAGCAATTGAAGACAAGCTTGTGAAAAACGCAGTGAAATATCCGAGTCCGCAAAAATGACCGAGGAGTTCTATATGAACATTCCATCCGATCGATTTATGATTCCTTGTCATTTAATGGGGCCTCATTTTTCTCCTTGCGCTGCATCAGAGAAAACAGGTATTCAATTTTATAAGCAAACGGAAGTTGGAGAAATTGAGCATATCGGAAAACGTAAAGAAATCGCTAAGGTAGGTCATGCGTCGTTTGAACCACCACTTGAATTTCAGAAAATGGAAAATCCGTATATCGGACTTTTTTGGATGATTGACACTCTGGCAGAACATATTGATACCCTTCGCTCTTGTGGAGCCGATGATATCTGGATTGATTTGGGTGTGGTCTCTCACTTAGATGTGAAGTTAGAATTTGAACCAGATTTCTTGATGAAGCTTGCGAACTTAAAGATTCCATTTTTGATTAGTGGATATATAGAAACTGCTGATGAATAATAGCAATACGAAAAATATGAGTGACATCTGTATACTTTAAAGCCAGGTTATGAATAAAAAGAAGTACAATCCATCAGGACTGTACTTCTTTTTGTAACACATCTTTCATGACCTCAATTGTCGTCTGAATCGATGCAAATTCTTCATTTAGACTAGCGAGCGACACATCATGGATGACCTCTGCAGGGATCCATGTCCCGCTGATCGATTGTCGGTCGAACGTTGCCGTCGCATCGGAGACAACAATCGGATTGAATCCCAAGTTTCCTGCCATCCGTGCGGTCGTCTCGACACAATGGTTCGTGATTAATCCGGTGATGACAATCTGTGTCGCACCAAGTGATTCGAGTCGTTCCTGTAAGTCTGTTCCGATGAAGGCGCTATTCACCTGTTTCGTTAAGATGACATCTTGTTCACGAGGTTAAATGAAGTCTTGGAACAAATGACCATCTTTTTTGAAATAGAAGAGTGAGGTCGGAACGTTCGTGACATGTTGGACATAGATGATTGGTTGATCATGATGTTCCCACGCTTCAATCAACCGTGCGATATTCTCTTCGCATTTTGGATTGTTGCGGTTTCCCCAGCTTGGATCATGAAAGGCTTGTTGGACATCGATGATGAGTAATGGAACGACTGTCGTTTGCATGTTGATTCCCCCTTGAATTGGATACTTCAAGTGTATGCAACGGAGGAATATAGATACATAGAGGTTTTACGGAAGTTTCAGCGAATGACTTTAGAAAGAACGGATTATGTATCGTTTCACTTTAATTTTGAAAGGTGAATGCCAAATGGATGAAATAGATCGCCATATTCTTGAATTGATGCAACAACAAGCCCGGATCTCGATGACCGAATTAGGACGACAAATTGGATTGTCTACGCCTGCTGCGACAGAACGGGTGAAGCGACTCGAAGAACGTGGAGTCATCACAGGCTATCGGGCTGTCATCAATCCTGAAAAGATGGACAAACACGTGACCGCCTTTATTCTTTATGACACCCATCGTTGTGAGGCGTTCCGTGAATTTTGTCGTCAACAGCCGTCCGTGATCGAATGTCATCGCTTAGCCGGGCAGTACAGTTACCTCGTCAAAGTGGTAACGGAAAACGTGCGCACATTAGAGACGTTCATCGACGAATCGATGGAATACGGTCGTCCCTCATCTTTGATAAATCTATCTTCACCAGTATCATTCAGACCCGTTTTATGAAAGCGATGGAGTGACTTTTAACAGTGAGAGTGATTGCGAGCTAGTAAAAGAGAATAGATGAAATTTTTTCAGTACAAATTGATTTTTAATCAAATGAAAAGGAGGGGGACACGATGTCGCACGATGAGCGTTTACGAGAAATAACTAAGGCTCGCCTACTTATGAACCGTATTAATGTCATGTTATCGCTCATTCTTTTGTTAGGGGGATGGATGATGTGGTGGTTTGAAGAGTTCTCTCTCATTCAAGTTCTCTTGGGAATCCTTTTACTCATTCCACCTCTTTTGATGGTTCATATGTGGAGACGTACCCGAATGTTGCTTCGTTTCAATGAAGCGATGGAATATCAACGTATAGTTTGGTCGGAGTTCATTCTAGCGCTGGTTGTCGTCTGCATATTGATCGGAATTGCAACTACGATCATCCTAACCGAATCATTTAGCTTATCGACTGTTCCACTCCTGGTCATGTTCGTCACGGCCCTGATGTCTAGACACGTTGATTAGCGGATGAAGCAAATCGACCCTGAACATGTGACGTACGCAAATCTCGCTCGATATCAGACGAAACGCAGCTAACCTGAGTCAGCTACGTTTTGTGTTCGAATCTAATTGTTGTTCGATGTGGTCGAGACGTTCGATTAATACTTGTATCTGCTTCGAACGTTCACGTTCCATAAAGAGTTGCTCGTCTGCTCGTTTCTCAGAACGTGCCACGACATTACGAATCCACAAAATACCGATGATTAGTACAACGATTGGCAAAATCGTGAAGATGAGTCCGAATAATGAGACCATGATGACGTTCATATAGACATACCTCCCTTTCTACGTCTTCATTATACTTCCAAATATAACCTGTTTGAAAGGGGGAACCGTGGTATTTCAAATCCGACATGCATAAACTAAAAAAAGGAGTTCGATACATCATCACGTTTACTACATTTCAACGAGTCGGTACGTATCTATGAAACGACCGACCCGACTTGGTACGGACGATGCGGGTTATGTCATCAACCAGACGTCCATCCGTCATGTGCAGCCTGAGTTTGAAAGTGTCCTTTTCAAAGCAATCGAATTGGTGAAAGAAGCATTCGATGAACAGCTACACAGCATATATCTTTATGGAAGCATCGGTCGCGGGACAGCTGTTGCTGGGCAATCGGATCTAGATTTGACGGTGCTCGTGCATGAGGATGTCGATGCGACAGAATTGGTGGAGCAGACGGAGCGATTGCTAACGCAACATCCGGAAGTCATTAAAATCGATTATGACATCGGGCGTCTCGATGTAGCGCTGGATCCGGCGAATCGTTTTGAATGGGGCTTTTGGCTAAGACATCTTTGTACATGTGTGGACGGGGAAGATGTCTCGATTCAATTCCCGCGCATGAAGCCGGATGTTCGTGTGAGTGAGGCGTTGAACCAGGACTTGATTTCTTCAATTAAAGCAGCCAAGTCGAAATTGCTTCGTGGACAGATGTCTCATCTGGAGAAACGCTCCATCGTGAAGCGCGTCATCCGAGGTTGGTATTTAACGATCAACGTGAAGGACGAGAGTTTTGCATCGACTGTAGAAGCATGCTTGGCGATTCTAAAACTCTATTTTTCGGAAGATCCGCGAGTAGAGCAAGGAGAAGCACTGTTAAGACAAGATGACATCACAAATCAACAGCTTCTAGACTATTTGAATGAAATCGATTGGATTTAATGATGCCGTTCCTCAATTGGATGTAACCATTTGGCCGTCTTCGTTTCACATCTGTATCAAAGAAAAAATGAGGTACATATAGAGCGCTTGATACGTACATAATGATTACAAATTCGATTGCGATTGGCCATTGAATGATGTCGAATAAAAATAGAGACCATAGAGAGTATGAAACAAGGCATATCGCCAACGTCATCCGACCTTCTGTTCGAATAAATCGGTACAGGATGCGCATTAATACGATATAAGGGAAGAAAAGATAATAGAACATATTTTTCAATTGATGTCGTCCTTTCTAGAACAGATCCAATCATCTAACTCAGTATAATCGAGGAGAGACGGACGACAAAGGAGAATTTACAATGAAATCAATCGCCATCATCGGAGCTGGTGTCAGCGGGCTCTATGCTGCGAGCGAGCTTCACCAAAAAGGATATAACGTTACGGTCTTTGAAGCACGTGACCGAGTCGGAGGACGTATCTTCACGAAGGATGGCTATGACCTCGGACCGACATGGTATTGGCCGGATACGGAGAAGACCATCTCTAAACTTGTGGATACACTGGGACTCGAGTCATTCCTTCAACATACGACAGGGGAGATGGTGCTCGAACGCCAGACGACGACTGCCCCGGAACGACATGTGTTGCCGGAGGAAAGCATCGTCCGATCGAAACGTGTAGTCGGCGGGATGACGAGTTTAGTGGAAGTATTATACGCAAAGTTACCCGAGGACATCGTACATCTCGGACATCGTCTCGTATCCATCGACCGACAGACAGACCGAGTTCAATTGACGTTCCGAAATGGGGCGGTGTATCACGCGGACGACGTGATCCTCGCACTTCCTCCACGCATTGTCGCCAAGTTGACAATCGAACCTGAATTATCAGGATCGACAAGGAATGCGCTCAAAACGACTCCGACGTGGATGGCGTCCCAAGCGAAAGCGCTCATCGTATACAAGACACCGTTCTGGCGAGAAGAGGGTCTGTCTGGCTTTGGGATGAGCTGGGTCGGTCCACTCCAAGAGATTCATGACGCCTCACCGATGAACGGACAAGGCGCGCTATTCGGATTCTTCCGTCTGTCACCGGGAGAACGAGAAGTGTTGGGAGAAGGACAAGTGAAGACGCGCGTTATCGAACAACTAGAGAAGTTATATGGTCCGAAAGCGAATGATTTTCTGGCTTTTCATTACATGGACTGGTCGACAGAATCTGAGACGGCGACATCTGACGACCTCATGCCGCTCACAGCATTCCCGGCTTACGGTCCAATCGAACTCGGTGACCGTCTCCATCTGATTGGTTCAGAGACGGATGAGCAGTTCGGGGGACATATCGAAGGGGCATTACGGTCTGTCAAGGTGATGCTCCAGAAGTTTTGAAGTGAATCGAAAGTAAAGGAAGGAGGGTTGATCCTTCCTTTTTAATTTGTAAAATAACGGAACTTTTCTCATGCTCATCCCGTATAGTGGAATAAGAGGTGAATCAAGATGAATAAGCAAGAACGATTACATATGATTAAACAATCAAATCGAAAGCGACTTTTGCAACGACTTTTTCTAGCAATTCCAGCTGCTCTCGCGGTCTACTTTTTAATACGAACGGACGGGAATATTTGGGTTGGGTTCGCCATTATCGGCGGAGTGTTACTTGCGACTCGTTACTTCCTTTCGCATGAAGCAGATGCGATTAGTCGATTGTCGGAGCAAGATCAGGTGAAACGTGTCGTGACATTGCAGTATCATCTGGACTTCCTCTTTATCGCATTGCTAGGACTCGTCAATCCGCTAGCCATTCGAATCATGGAATGGTCTTGGCTTCCAGCGGTTCTTATCGGTGGGGCATTGCTTTATATCTTATGGTCTCAAGAGAAGCTCGATCAACAAATCCGCTGGCTCGATCCGGAGCAACCGACACGTCGCGAGATTCGACGATTCTGAAAGGGTGAATGAGATGAACAAACAAGAACGGATCAATACGATTTATCGTTATCAGCAGCGTTGGCTTTTGTTGCGCTCGATTCTTGCAATACTAATAGGAGGACTTGTCGTTCTCACGCTTCAGTCTAACGGAGAACCGATGTACACCATCCCGTTAGCGTTCACACTTACGATTATGCTTTACGTCATCGGACGAGAACGTCGCTTCGTCAGAAAGTTGACCAGTGTGGAACAAGCCAAGCGCATCATCGATTGGCAATATGTATCGGAAATGGGACTCCTAGTCTTGTTGGCGATTCTCTTCCCATTAATCGTCCTAATCAATTGGCCGGCATGGTCGCTTTTCGTTGTCTTTTTAGGCGGGGTCATCTTATTGCAAGTCGCACAGAGAATGCTCGACCGACAGATGCCGCAGTACGACATGGAACAGCCGATGCGTCGTGAAATCAGACTCGACTTCGTAAAAGATTGAGGTGATACCGTGGACAAAGCCCAACGATTTCAACAGATCGCACAGTTCGAGAAACGATATACTCGTCTCAACATCATCGAGAGCGTAATCATGCTAGGCGTATCCATCTATTTTCTTTCGACATGGAGTCCGTATAGCATTCTTTTACCCGGTGTCGCACTTCTTTATACGACATGGCTTGAATGGAACAAGATGAAACTGAAGCAATCCTTCAACGAATCGACACGCTATCATCGTCTATTGCGTATCGATTTTTCTGTCATGTTGATGAGTTTGATCTGGTTCATGATTTTGATTGGGTTGCATTTCAACGGAATCGATATCTTACCGTGGATGAGTTGGACGCTACTGATCGGCGGACCGTGTCTCATATTGATTCCACGTTGGATTGATCGAAAACAGTCCGCGCTTGATGAGCACCACGTCACATCAGGCGAGTGGACCCGGGCAAACCGGGAACGTTTAAAACATACATTAGATGATATTTCAAGGAAAGGTCGTAAAGATTCATGACAAAGAAAGAACGGATTCAAGTAATCGGAGGATATCGGCAGTCACGACAAACCCTCCACCTTTGGCTCACGGGAGCCCTTATTTTTTGTAACAGCTTTGTGCTCGGTTTTGATACATGGTGGATATGGGGAATCGCTTCGGTCCTCACGGCTGTCCTACTCATAGGACTGACAATCAAAGAAGGACGTGTCTTACAGATTTTCACGGTGGGTCGAGGCATCCTACTGACAAAACGCTTATATCGCCTCTATTCCTATTGGATTGGAGCGGTCACAGCAGCGGTTCTCTTCAGTCGTCTGCAAATTGCACCCGTCGCATGGATCATCTTCGGTCTAAGCATCGTCATGTTAGCATGGACGCACTATCAGACCGTGCAACAATTGCGACAAGCCGACCCGGAGCAACCGACACGAGATGAGGTGACAAAGCATTACCGTTCGTATGAAAGGAGTACATATGCTGACGAAAGAAAAGCGACTTGAACAATTACTGAAGCAGGATGACAGTCATTGGCGTTGGGGGTGGGGCATCGCCATCGCGACGATTGTGATGACGCTCGTGATTGCCGCGCAGTCCAAACTCTACGCTCCACTCCTCGTCTTCATCAGTTTCTTTCCGTATCTCTGTTTTGAATGGCGGAAGACAAAACTGCTCCTGACCTTTAACGAGGATGCGCGGTACCAACGTCTGGTGTATACAGACTTTGGCATCCAGTGGCTCTGCTTCGTGTTGACTATCTGCTTATTGGCTGCCTATTATGCTGACTCGTTGTCTCCCATCATTGCCATTGCCGGGCTGTTCGGAATCGGTGTGATGTCGATTCTGGCACCGTATGTCATCAATCGACACTTACACTCGCTCGATGCGCATCATGTACGAGGGAAAGAATTGCGTGAAGCGCGCGATCAACGCTTCCGTGAGTCCGAAACGAACACCTGAGAAGGGTTCGTTTTTTGTTTGAGGACATCGGTCCTTTTCTTCTTTTGTATAGAGGCGTAAGCTGACAATGTACACAGAACCAGTAGAATCGAGGAAGACATTCATGTTAGCTATTTTGATTGGATTGACGATTGGGATTTTATTGCCGATGCAGACGAGTGTCAACTCACGTTTGCGTCAGGTGGTCGGCTCCCCGTTCGTTGCATCTTTTTTATCGTTTACTGTCGGGACGATCTTTTTGTCCTTATTGCTCTTATTGACCGGACAGTCATTCGGATTTGACGGCTCGGTGATTCAGGAAGGTCCGGGTTGGATGTGGATTGGCGGACTGTTAGGGGTCTTGTTCTTAACGGGAAATATTTTGCTGTTCCCAAGACTCGGGAGTGTCCAGACGGTCATCATGCCGATTTTTGGACAGATTTTGATGGGGTTGTTGATTGACCATTTCGGTTGGTTCAATTCTGTCGAACACCCAATTACGGTGCTTCGTTTGTTCGGAGTCGTGCTCGTCTTGTTCGGAGTCATCGGAACGGTCGCTTTATCCGACTGGCTCAACCGCCGAAGAGGCAAACTGGTCGTCTCCATGGAAACGGACACGGGGAATCTGAACCTTTGGCGACTGTTTGGGATTTTCACAGGGATGATGAGTGCCACGCAAACGGCCATTAACGGCTATTTGGGAACAGTGCTCGAATCGGCTCTGAAAGGGGCATTGGTCTCTTTCGTTGTCGGAACGTTGGCGCTCTTACTCATTTTACTCGTCTCACGCCAACCCGTTCCGCTCGGTCAACTGAAAGGTCAACCGTGGTGGATTTGGCTCGGTGGAATCATTGGGGCGCTCTTCATCGGAGGAAACGTCCTCATCGTACCGATTGTCGGGACAGGAATCGCTGTCATCATCGTCATCGTCGGACTGTTATGCGGTAGCTTACTGATTGACCGTTTCGGTTGGTTCGGAGCGAAGAAGAATCCGGTCACTGGTGTGCAACTCGTGAGTCTGGTTGTCATGGTCATTGGGATTGTATTGATTCGTTTATCTTAAGGGGGGAGAACGATGCGAGGAGTATTATTTGCAATCAGCGGAGGCTTCTTTCTAACGTTACAAAGTGTTGCGAATGCTCGAATCAGTTCACAGATTGGGACGTGGCAAGCGGCGACGTTGACACAATTCACTGGATTCGTCGTCGCACTTCTCGTCATGCTGGTGCTTCGGGACCGCACGTATGTCGAGATGCGGCACGTGAAGCCGCTCTATTTATCTGGCGGAGCATTTGCGGCGATTATCTTATTTAGTAATATGACGGCCGTCCATAAACTCGGGGTCACGATGACAATCTCGTTGTTTCTCATTGCGCAACTGGCGCTCGCGCTCGTCATCGATTGGCGAGGATGGTTCGGAATGTTGCGACGGAAGTTGAACGGGGCTCAGTTGATTGGTGTGTTCATGATGATTGCGGGGGTCATCTTATTAAAATGGTAGGGGGAAACGTGCATGGTTGACGCGTATGTGAAGCAATTTGAATTGACTGTCTTACCAGAAGAAGCGCAGAACGAATTGCAGCTCGTTCGATACGAGCCAGGAGACGTCATCTGTACGCAAGGTGATGAAGCAGGGCATCTCCGCTTCTTAGTGAAGGGGAAGATTCGTGTCTCCCATGCTTCTGCTACCGGCAAGCGCCTCGTCCTCTCCTTCAAATATCCGCTCGATTTGATCGGGGACATCGAATATATTCAACGGACCCCGTTTTTGAATACGGTCGAGGCGGTCACGTCAGTCGAGATGCTTGTCATTCGCTTCGAGGATTTGGTTCGACATGCCCACCACGATGTTGCGTGGTTACACTATTTATTAGAAGAGATCACAAGAAAATTTGAACGAAAATCTCAATCACTCAGCTTCAACTTGTTTTACCCTGTCGAAGTGCGCTTGGCGAGTTATCTGTTATCGATGACGCCGAATGACCAAACACTCGGCTCGACTGTCGACCAATTGACGGATATCGCTGATTTGATTGGGACGAGTTATCGTCATGTGAATCGGACGCTCCGGCGTTTCGTTGAGGCAGGATTGATTGAACGAAATCGGCGGGTAATCACGCTCGTCGATCGGGAAGGTTTGTTGGAGATTGTCGGGGAGAGCATTTATGAATAGGAGGGAGGCATATGGCGATTGGGATGATGCTTGCTGTCATCGGCGGAATGCTCGTCTGTGTGCAAAACACGTTTAACGCCAACGTCAAGAAGCATGTCGGGGCATGGGCGACGACGACGCTCGTTCTCAGTCTTGGATTTTTAGCATCGCTACTCATCGGTCTGTTTCAGGAAGGTGGTGGCTTGTTCCGAGTAGAGGAGATGGAGACATGGTACTGGTTCAGCGGAATCCTCGGCGTCGGGGTCGTCATGAGTGTGACGCAAGGGGTCGAGCGCCTCGGACCGAGTTATGCCATATCGATCGTCATGGTGTCTCAAATCTTGTTCGCGCTCCTTTGGGATACGTTAGGTTGGTTCGGATTGACGGCCGTCCCGTTCACATGGAAGACAGTCGTCGGGATTGTGTTAATCGTTGGTGGGGTGCTCGTATTTCAATTGAGTGGAAAGGGTAAACCAACTCGCGCGTCGATGAATCGAGCGAGTTAAATGTTAAAAAGAAGTTCCACGTTTTGAACAAGTTTGTCCATGCTGCTGTCGATTCAGTTGAGTATGACAGATCGGGTCCATCACCGTTGACTTCTATTCCGTTGATTGACCAGATGTAACCAAAACTTTTGACTCATTAGGAAAAAAAGGATAAAAAGAACAATTTGACCGAATCTTTTTTTGAAAAGATATGTATAATTTAGAAGAACAGGATAGAAGGGGGTAATGATATGCAACAAGTGATGGACATGGGATGGACAATTCTAAACTTAGGGTTGTTGACGATGATTGGAATCTTTTTATTCCGACTCCTTCGCCGGCATTCAAATTAATCAGCATCTGACAATCGTCAGATGCTTTTTCCTTTTTAATGGGAAAACCTCGAAAGTTTGCTTATAGATTGTTAAGATATAGATATCGATAAATTGGATGATTTTTACTTTTGGAGGTGTGTAAGGTGTTACGTGAAGAACGAATGGAATACTTGTACGACAAAGCATGGACTAAAAAAGGTCCGCTACTAGTGATCATCATCGGTGTAGTGACGGCGCTTTGGCTATTGTTCAATGATTCCAGAATGAGCCTATCCCTGTTCATCTTTTGTGCGGCGATGCTCATGCCGCTTCTGGTAGCGACATGGCATAAAATCAAGTTGTTTTTACAGTTCAATGACTCATCCACGTACCAACGCTTTATTTATCTAAAAGGCATGATTCAGTTTATTCTCTTGATTGGTGTCATATCGATGATGGCGCTTTATGCACTGAAGTACATATCGCTTGATACGTTAAGCCTTGGCTGTGCGATGCTGATTGCGAGTTGTCTCATTCTCGAGTCATGGATTGACTGGAAAATTCTAAAGATTGATGACGAGCATGTGGTCGAGAGTTTGTTGGGATTGATGAACCGGGAGAAGCGTAGAGGATGAAACTAATCGAGCATAGTTTCCGTATAGAAAAATAAAGAACACACACAAGGGGGATTCGATGGTAGACCATGAAGTCAGACTAGAACAGATGTTGAAAGATGATGAAAAACGAAAGAAGCAATTGACCCTTCCGTTGATTGGGGCCATCGTCTTGACCTTCTTCTATATATGGACGACGAACGTCTTCTTGTTGTATGCTATGATTTTTTTCGGACAATTTCCTGCCTTATATAAATCATGGCACCGCAAGAAGTTATTACTGTCATTTAACGAAGACAAACGGTATCAACAACTCGTGCGATCTGAATTTTTATTGGGTCTTACCTCGCCATTACTTGTTCTCATACTGATTACCAGTGCGGAGCTTGAGTGGATTTCATTGTTCACTTTCGTTATCATTGCATTTATTGGAATCATAGTTCTGTTGATTCTCAGTTTTCCAATCGACCGCAAGCTAAAAGAAATCGATTCGTTACACGTGACGGGTGTTGAACTCGGTCATGTCCAGCTGCAACGGAAAAAACGAAAAAGTGAAGCGTGATGAATAAACAAGAACGCCTCCCCAAAATGGTGAAACAGGATCTCGATTCGCGAGGGGTCAGCGCGATATTTGGCATCATCGGTCTGTTTCTCCTTCTCGTTGTTTCGGTCATAAGAGGTATCACGGTGACGACGGTTGCCTTCTCTTTCCTCGTGACCCAACTGCCGATGCTCTATCAAGCATGGCGACGGATGGAGTTGTTACGTACATTTAACGAAGACGAGGAATACCAACGTCTCGTTCGTCGAGAATTTCAAATCATCGTCGCCATGTTTGGATCACTTGGTGTATTTACTTTCCTCACGTGGTTCGTATTGGATTCGATGCAGGAACTACTCGGTGTCGCATTGATTGGCATCATTCCGCTCCTCATCTTGTACGTGTCGATGGACCGGAAACTACGTGAAGCGGACCCGGAGCACGTGACGAATCGGGAATTACGACGCGCACATCGTGAACAATAAAACTCAGCCCTGACACACGTCAGGGCTGAGTTTTATTATGAGAACATGGAAATGAGAAAGCCGCAGACGACCATGCCGATTGTATAGAATGTGAACCGGTATCGTTCCCAAAACGATTCATTCATCGTGTCACCGCTACATCGTCAAGCGGCGTGTCAACCATCCGAACGAACGCTTCGTCCGGGTCGGTCGTTCCAGACTCGTCGAGCCAGTCTTGGAAGTCCCCTTCATACAAAACGCGTCCACCATGCAGGAAGATGACATGGGCATCAAGTTGAACCAAGTCATGTAACTGATGTGTGGAGATGAGACATGTCTTGCCCTCATCGACGAGTCGTTGCAGGCGGCGCATGATTTGAATGCGGGACGCCGGGTCGACCCCGCTCGTCGGCTCATCAAATAAATAGAGAGAACGTTTGATTGAAGATAAGAGCGTCACGAAGAGCCATTTCTTCTCCCCGACCGACATCTTCCCGAGCTTCATCGTCCATAGATGTTCGAACAGTTCTTGTTCGCGAGAAGTTGAAAGGTTATTCATATACGATTCGAGTTTCTTGAAGTCGGGACGTTGCGACAGACGTCCGATGAAATAGGCGAAGTCTTTCCCCGTCAACTCATGATGGTTGTACATGAGTTGTGTCAAATAGAGCATGTCCGTCGTCGGAACGAGTTCGAGTGATGTCTTGTCGACCGGAAGTGCCCCGGTCATACAATCAAACAGGGTCGTCTTCCCAGCACCATTTTGTCCAATCAAAACGTTCAGTTTATTCGATTGCAGTGTGAACGAGACATCATCGAGAACAGGACGTGCCGCTTTCGGATAGCGATAAGTGAGTTGGTTTACGTGCATAAGAACCTCCTAGCGTGTGATGAGTGAGACGAGACTGAAGCGTTTCAACGCAATCGCGCCGATGATGAAATACCCAAGTACAGAGAGGCCTGTCGCCCATACTCCGAACGAGAGCTCGACTTGAGTCGTCAGATGCAGCAACCCGAGCGCGAATTCGTGAAGCGCGTAGAACGGGTTGAGGAAGCTGAACCATTGATCAGGTGACTTGATCGCCAGTAAAAAGAGTGGGAACATCAGTATGTTCGCGAACGTCCCGAGACTCGATACTTTCACTGGAAGTGTCGTGATGGCGACACTGGCAACCGCGAACGGGATACTGCCAATCAATACGAGTAGAGACGTTGCAATCAACTTGAACGAAAAGAACCCGTGTACGAGCGTGACGACCGTTGTGAATAAAGTTAAGCTGATGGAGGCGAATAAGAGTTGCGCCAAGATGACGGCGATGACATATGTCAGTTTGTTGCCTGAGATCATCACGTACGTTTTCATCAGTCCGTATTCACGCATACGAGCGAGTTCGATGCCGACACCGTTCACATATGTAGCAAGAATAATATACACCCAGAAATAAGAGAGCCCTGGGTAGTATTCCGCTGTCGTTGCTTGGCGAATATCTGAAGATGACTGCGTCAAGGCGATTATGAGTGGGATTAAGAATGTCCAGATGAATGGAATCTTATCCGTGACGACAACTTTGGCATACATAAAGAAATAACTTGTGATTTGATGCATCCTGTTCCTCCGCTTGTCTATTTGATTGTTTGTATCGTTGCACAATATACGGAAGGTTATTGGAAAAAGTTTCAAAAAAATAATCCCTCATTGAACATGAGGGATAAAAGAATCACTTCACTTTGTCACGTTTCGCAATCTTGTCGCTCACTTGCTGACCGCTCAACGTCACCATCGGCATGCCACCGCCCGGATTGACGGTTCCCCCGACAAAGTAGAGGTTATGATAGAGTTCGCTCTGCTTCTTATGCTTGAAGCCACCGTTCCGATTCTTGTCGGCGACCGTTCCATAAATGGCACCTCGGTCCGATCCGTACGTCCGCTCGATATCATGAGGCGTCCATACGTCACGCGTCACCGTATGTTCACGCAAACCATCGAGACCCATTTGTTCCAATTTGTCGAGTACACGTTCTTCAAAAGCGGCGTACTCTTCTTCCGTGAACGGCACATTCTGAATATACGGAATGTGTGGCAAGATTTTGATGTTCTCATGTCCTGGTGGCGCTTGGGTCGGGTCGGTCTTGTTGACGTTGACGAGGTAAATCGTCGGATCGTCCGGAAGTTCATGTTTCTCAAAAATTTTATCCATCTGTTCATGCAAATTTTCGGAGAAGAAGAAGTTATGGTGCGCGAGTTGAGGATAGGCTTTCTTCACCCCGAGATGGAGGACGAATCCGGAGCTCGCCGGTTCATATTTATCGACGAGTTTGTCGACGTACTGTTTGTCGGCGTCGACCATCTTCTGATAGAACGGGATGACTTCCATGTTCGAGACGAAATAATCAGCGGAACGGAGACGTCCGTCTTCGAGCTCGATGGCGGTCACTTTCTCATTCACCGTATGTGCACGAACCACGCCTTCTCCGGTATGTAGCTTCACACCGATCTCTTCGGCGAGCTTCGTCAAGCCTTCCGCGAGCTTATGGGTGCCGCCTTCGACATACCAACAGCCTTGGGCATATTGCATGTAAATCATCATATTGAGGACGGCCGGTGCGTTATACGGAGACGACCCGAC
The DNA here is from genome assembly GCF_018617095.1 of Exiguobacterium sp. s83. Classification (GTDB taxonomy): domain Bacteria; phylum Bacillota; class Bacilli; order Exiguobacteriales; family Exiguobacteriaceae; genus Exiguobacterium; species Exiguobacterium profundum. The sequence continues at coordinate 53,353 of NZ_JACSJP010000005.1, forward strand.
ATATTTGACGTAATACGACAGCATATCACGAAGATGTGGATTGCTGATGCGCTTCTTGATGGCGCTATACATCGTCGACGTCAAATCGAATCCGAATAGGGTCGGGAAGATGCCCGTTTTCATGACGGCTTCTAATGGGGATTCAAACCCTTCGGCCAAGTATCCCTTCTCGGTCGTCTTATAGATGCGCGCTGCGTAATTCAGCAGTTCACGATATTCCTGCATGTCTTTTCGAGAGAGGGAAGGGTTTGCCCGCTGCATCTGTTCGAGGTCATGGTAAAGGTCGAGGACGGTATCGTCCGGGAAGAACGAGCGCCATTCGAGCTCAAGCCGCTTGATGGATACATAGTCTTCCATCCGTTTCCCACTTCCACGGAACAGTTTGTCGAAGATGTGAGGCATCGTTAAAATCGAGGGCCCGAGGTCGAAGCCGAATCCGTCTTGTTCGAGACGATTCACTTTCCCGCCGATGTGATCGTTCTTTTCGTAGAGTGAGACGTCGTAACCTTTTTGAGCGAGTGAGATGGCCGCTGACAAGCCGCCGAGCCCTCCGCCGATGACGATGACCGACTTTTCCACTGATGGCATATATTCGCCGCCTTTCCGAAGTGTTATTTTCAAAAAACAGAATGAGTGCTACCTCTTCTATTCCCGTTTCCAAATGAAACGAACATGCTTTTACGGATTTGCCACATCCACAAAGATGTCATCCCTGAACCGACAAAAGTTATGTATAGTAAGGGAACAGAGACTGAACGAAAGTAGGAATCTAAGATGATCGTAAAAACAATCACACTTCACTTTGCGAACGGGGATGAAATCACGATCCCGTTTGATGAGATTGAATCGTGTCGAATGCATGATATTCAAGACGGGATGCGTGTTGCGGCGGATGGACAATTGATCAAAGAAAAAGTGATGCATGGACTCGACCTCGTATTGAAGGATTCGGCGAATCAATTGGAATGGACTGGCGAGGGTGGACCGTTTGACCGCATCCTAGGTATGTCGGATTTACAACATCTCGCCTTCGAGTTTGAAGGGATGCGAGAAAAGTCATACCGCATCGCCTGGCATGATTTAGAGGCGGTGCAAAATGCTTACCAGACGACAACTGAAGAAAATGGGAACTTACACGTGCACGTTCGAGTTTCGTAAAAATAGCCTCTCGCAATATATGCGGGAGGCTTTATTCGTTTGACTTCACACCGCCGGCAACAAGTGGTCCTTCATAAGTGATCGTATAGATAATCCGGGCGATGTCTTCCGCTGTCTCTTCCGAAGACGGATTGTTCAACCACTCGTAGATGACGCCCATGTGCGCTGAAGACAGATAGGCGACGAGATATGGAGGTGGGACCATCATCTTATCCGGATTAAACAAGGTTACAGGCGAGCGCTGAAACAAGGCAGCTTGCATAAACTTTCGAAGTTTTGCCTGGAACGTCGGGTCTCCGTTCGGGCCGAGGAGTGGCTTCATGATGATTTGGTTGTCTTCGATGAAACGGATGAACGGAATGAGGTAATGATACGAGTTGTTGGTCCGTTCTTCTCCGAAGATGTGTGGCAACTGATGAATCAACTTCTGTTCAGCCTCTTCAAAGATCTCGTCGACGCATTTCTCCATCAACTCGAACTTATCCACATAGTGACTATAAAAGGTACCCCGATTGATGCCGGCCCGTTCAGTCAATTGCTTGACGGTGACGGCCTCAAATCCCTGCTCCTCAATAAGGCTGAAGAAGGCATCTTTGATCAACTTCTTCGTCCGGATGACGCGTAAATCGGTTTGTTCCATATTATTTCTCCTTTTCCTCAACACATTCATTGCATCTGTCGGAAAACCGACACGATGACCGATATTGACGATTGTTGCCACAGTGAACGGGGTCTATACTGAACATATAAACCAACACGGTGTCGATTATCTTGAGTATACACGAGGAGGCGCCGAAAAGGAGTGACAGAAATGAACATTCAACTGCAACGCGTCGACAAGTCATTCGGTGACCAACTCGCCATCGACAACATCGACTTCACCATCCCATCCGGAGAGATTTGCTGTTTGCTCGGACCCTCTGGATCGGGGAAGACAACCCTCATCCGACTCATGATCGGCGCCCTCGCACCGGACAAAGGAAGTGTCCACATCGGCGAAACGAAGATGCCAAACATGGACATGCTCCAACAAATCGGATTTATGCCGCAGAACGATGGCTTGTACGAAGACTTGTCGGCTGAGGCGAACCTCGCCTTCTTCGGGTCGATTTATAAGTTAGAGAAAAAGGCGCTCCAAGAACGCATCACCGAAGTGCTCAACCTTGTCGATTTAACGAACGACCGGAATAAGCTCGTCCGCAATTTTTCAGGCGGGATGAAGAAACGCCTGTCCTTGGCTATCGCCATTTTGCATAAGCCAGACGTGTTGTTTCTAGATGAACCGACGGTCGGAATCGATCCGATTTTACGCCGACAGATTTGGGATCAGTTCCAAACGATTCGGGCGGAAGGGACGACCATCATCGTCTCGACGCACGTCATGGATGAAGTGCTCGAATGTGATCGAGCCGCGCTCGTCTATAATGGACGGTTGATCGCCTATGACCATGTGCAAGATTTGCTCGACCAGACCGAGAACGGTCGCGTCGAAGAACTGTTCTTGATTGCTGGGAAAGAGGAGGTGGGTGACCATGCGTAACTTAGCGAAGCGTGTCATCTTTCAGACGTTGAATGATAAACGAAGCGTCGCCTTGATTTTGATTGCGCCACTTCTTATATTGACACTCGTCTACTTCCTACTCGGTGACTCGGATTACGTGCCGACTGTCGTTCTGGACGACAACGCACCAGAACAGCTCGTCGATGCGTTCGAAGACGAGACGCTCGAAGTGGAACAGGCCACGTTCGATGATCCAAAAGTATATATCGAAGACAATGAACATGTCGATGCCGTGTTTGAAATGAATCAAGAAGGAACGACCATCACGTTACGCGAACCTTCGACGAAGTCGTCGAAGGCGGTTGGTGAGATTCAAGATGCGTTGGCGACGCTCAACCCTGCAGCTGAAATCGATACGTCATTCGTCTATGGGGAAGAGGACCAATCGACATTCGATTCGTTCGGCTTCGTCTTCCTATCCCTTTTCTCGTTCTTCTTCGTGTTCATCCTATCTGCGATGGCACTCGTCAAAGAACGGAGTGGCGGTACGCTCGAACGACTGTTGATGACTCCGATCAAACGAGGACAAGTCATTTTAGGATATACACTCGGGTACGGAACGTTTGCGGTGATTCAGTCAATTTTCATCGTGCTCTATTCGATTTATGTGCTCGGTCTGTCTTCGCTCGGGAATATGGCGTGGGTCATGTTGACGATGCTACTTATGGCGGGTACGGCGGTGCTCTTCGGGGCGACCATCTCGGTGTTTGCCCGATCGGAACTACAAGTCGTACAGATGATTCCGTTCACCATCATCCCGCAAGTATTCTTCTCGGGACTCATCCCGCTCGACTTGATTCCATATGGTCTCGGGAACTTGAGTTACATCATGCCAATCTTCTACGGAGCGACAGCGATCAAGGAAGTCATGATTTACGGAAGTGGCTTCTCAGGCATCTGGGTATATTTACTCGGTTTGATTCTCTATGCAGGGGTCTTGTACCTCTTGAATATGCGGGCGCTTGGGAAGTATCGGGGGCATTGAGTTATATAAACGTTAGCGAAGGCTGTGGTACTTATAGAGTGCCATGGCTTTGTGTTCATCCACAAAAAAAGCACTCGGACGATTGTCCGAAATGCTCATTAGCGTTTGAGTAACAACATCACGCCGGTCACGAATAATGCGATTCCGCTCGCGAGTCTAACTTGTTTGCACGTCACGTTCTTTCACCCCTACATTTCCTCATCGTTTTGCTTTAGCGACACGTTTTGGTGTTTTCGACATTTCTTGATAAATCGAAAGAATCTCGGTCCCGTAATTTCCTTTCGGCTGCATGGCCCATTTTTGGTGAAGAGATGGCCACGTTTTCGCAGAGCCTCGCTTGACGAGATGGAAGCGTGGGTCGACTTGTTTCGTGTTCAGTGCATCGTTTGAAGCGTATGCTTTTAGATGCTGAATTTGAGCAGTCACCCCTTGTTGTGGGGAACGGAAAAAGTGACCTTTTACACCATTTCCAGTCGTCCCGATTCCAGAGTAGTTATGCTGCTTCGGAAGGACATCGCCACCGTAACGGAAATAACCGGTCTCTTTCAATGCTTGTGCGAATGCGACATCCCCACGAACACCTTCCTTAGCGCCGATGATGACGAAGAGTTTCGCCAAATCTTCGACAGACGTTTTTGCGAGCCGGACATCACGAGGATTCTTCTTTTTTACGTAATCCGCCATTTGTTGCGGAGTCAAAGCCGATACTCCCATAATAGCACGATTCTGCTTCTTCGGGGCCGCCTCAACGATTGATGCGGTCGAGAGAAGAGAAGATGTGATCAGCAGAAATGCGATCATCAAGCTAAACACTTTTTTCATCATATGTACCCTCCTAAACGAATCCTATCCATTGAGAAATAATACCATATTAGGATTAAATTTTAATTTCAGATTTATTTATGAAGGGAATGAGAAATTAAAAAAACCGCTCTGAATTCAACATTCAAAGCGGCTTCTCAACATTTAATTTGCTTGTTTCAATTCTTCAACAGTTTCTACATTGTCATCGAACTTCCGTACATCCACGCGTTTCACGAAAAATGCTAAAACGAGTGCCAAGAGGTTCATCCCGAGTGCGACATAGAACGAATATTGAATCCCAGACAAGAGGGCTTGCTGAGTGATGGCGCCCATTGAGCTCTCTGTGAGTGTCGCAGGATCAATTCCGGTCATCAATGATTCAGCTTCCGTGCGTGTCACCGAGTTCATGACAGTGACGAGGACTGCCGTACCAATCGCACCAGATACTTGTTGGGCCGTGTTGTTGATGGCCGTTCCGTGCGGATTGAGGCGAGTCGGTAACTGGTTGAGTCCATTTGTCATGATCGGCATCATGACCATTGACATCCCAAACATACGCAACGTGTACGTCAAGACGATGTACGTATACGTCGAGTCAAGTTGGACGTTTGCGAGCATGTACGTCGATACCGCGGTGATTGTCAATCCGGTAAGTGCCAATAATTTTGGCCCGAATCGGTCAAACAGTTTACCCGTGATCGGCGACATGATTCCCATGATGATCGCACCAGGAAGAAGCATGAGCCCTGAATCGAGTGGGGAGATACCACGTACGCTTTGGACGTAAGCCGGTGTCAAAATCATACCGGAGAACATCGCGACCGCGTTGACCATCGCAATGACTGACGCGAGTGCGAACATCGGATGTTTGTAAGCACGCAAGTCGAGCAATGGTTTTTCCATATGGAGCTGACGATAAATGAATGCGATCAACGAGATGGCACCAACGATCATCGTCGCCAAGACGATTGGGTTATCCCAGCCGTCCGAGCTTGCTGAACTGACACCGTATAAAATCCCGCCAAATCCGAGTGTCGATAAGACGAGTGACAAGTAATCGAGTGACTGGTCTTTGTTTTGGACCATGACGTTCTCTGCTTTCCAAACAGCGAGCGCGAGACCGATGATGGCGAGCGGTAAAATCATTTCGAATAAGACGCGCCAGTCATAGTACTCGACGATATAACCGGAAAGTGTCGGTCCAATCGCAGGTGCCGAGATCATGACAAGTCCGAAAATCCCCATCGCCATCCCCCGTTTTTCACGCGGGAAGCTGACGAGCATGACGTTCATCAAGAGTGGTCCCATTGTCGAGGCTCCGACGGCTTGAATCATCCGACCGCTCAACAACCAGCCAAAGTTTGGCGAGAAGGCCGCGATAGCCGTACCGATGGCGAAGATGCTCATCGACGTAATGAACAAGCTTCGGTTTGAAAAACGAGTGATCAAATAGGCGGATGCCGGGACAAGAACACCTGTCACGAGCATAAAGCCGGTCGCAAGCCACTGTACGGTCGAGTAATCCGCGATTTCGAGGTCGACCATGATCGATGGGAGCGCGACGTTGAGTAATGAGTTGTTCAGGAATGCGATAAACGCACCCGCAAAGAGGACCGCCAACATGACGTAAGGCGGTTTCTTTTGGAATTCTGGTTTCATATGGATGGCTCCTTTATTTTCTAAATAGTTATGTGTTGGTAAGTGTCGATGAGATGATTTTATACCCGTTGTATAAATAAAGCAACCATTTTGTACTATTAGTCTAAAATGGTTTTCGGTGCTATAGTAAAGGTACAAACCAGACAGAACGGAGCCATGTAAGAATGAAAGAGAAAAAAAGAAAAGTCGCCGATATTGCCATGTCTCTCTTCATCGAAAATGGAGTGCAACACACATCGGTGCAAGAGATTATCGACCGTGCCAACATCTCCAAAGGGACGTTTTATAACTACTTCTCATCTAAGACGGATTGTGTCGCTAGTATCCTCGAGAACTTACGATATGATGCAGGGCAACGCCGAATCGAAATGCAGATGGGGCGGGATAAGCGAGATCGTGACGTCTTCATCGAACAGATTTCGATATTGATTCAATTGAACGAAGAGCGGAACTTGCACGCGTTATTTGAATCGATCATGTCGTCAAATGAGAATGAATTGAAGAAACTTGTTCTTCAACATCGTATTTATGAGATTGAATGGATTGCGATGCGTTTGACGGAAATTATCGGAGAGGCTGTCAGACCGTATTCGATGGAATTGACGGTGCTCTTCAACGGAATGTTGCAACATATCTTGTTTACGAACCGCATCACGAATGCTGCCTACTCTCCTCAAAAAGTCGTCCGAAGCTTATACACGTATGTCGAATTGATTGCCGCTCGGATGATGGAGACAGGAGAGCACGTCTTGAACCCGGTCACGGTCGATCAAATGCGTGGGACGACAGATAAACATCTCATAACAATCGAAGAATTGATCGAGATGGCTGCTCGCATCGAAGAGCATGTCGACATGACGGAAGAACAGCGAGATTTGTTCGATGCGATTTCGTTCGAACTTAAACAAGAGCGTCTTCGGAAAATCGTGTTAGAGCAATTGTTAAAGCCATTCCAACGGCTATTTAAAGGCGTGACAGGCGAGACGGAAGTGCAAAAGTTCACGAATCTCGTGTGGTTGTACACGCGGACACATTAAGGACAAAAATTTCTCGATACAGTAATATAGAAGAAACAAGGAATGGAAAAAAGAATCAAAAAGTTTCCTCGAAAAAGAATTGATTCCTACAAATCCATACGCTACAATCAAATTACCGAAAGCGCTTTCGGGAAGAGGGGAATGACATGGGTACGATTTATGATTTAGCCAAAAAAACAGGATTCTCGATCACGACAGTGTCCAAAGCGTTGAACAATTACAAAGACGTGAGTGACAAGACGAGAGCGAAGATTCTTCAAGCCGCTGCTGAGATGGACTACTTGCCGAACGCACATGCCCAGTCGTTATCGACGAAAAAATCATGGGCAATTGGGGTCATGTTCTCAGAGGCGAATGAAGTTGGGATGAAACACCCGTTCTTCAACGGAATCATCGAAAGTTTTCGTCACGCGACAGAGGAGCAAGGCTATGATTTGATCTTCGCCTCGCGGAATCTACGCAATCGTGACATGAGTTACCTCGAACATTTTAAACACCGTGCGGTCGACGGCATCGTCGTCATCTGCTCGGACCGAATGGATGAGCAAGTTCAAGAGCTCATGCGAAGCGACATCCCAATCGTCGTCGTCGATATGGACAGCGCTAACTGTAGCGTGGTCTATTCCGATAACATCGAAGGGGCGCGTCTCGCCGTGAATTATCTCTATGAACTCGGTCACCGAAAAATTGCCCACATCGCTGGGGATGAAACGATTGACGCCGGAGCGGCGCGAATCAAAGGATATGAACTTGCGATGCAAGAGCTGGACCTTCCGATTCGACCGGGCTACCTCGTCAACGCCGGTTTCTTCTCGGTTGAGGAAGGCAAGCAAGCGATGGAACGATTGCTTGAACTAGACGATCAACCGACTGCAGTCTTTGTGGCCGGGGATCAAATGGCAATCGGTGTAATCGAAGCCATTCACGAACACGGTCTTCATGTCCCGAATGACATCTCTGTCATCGGATATGATGACATTGAAATGATACAATACATCACGCCGAAACTGACCACGATTCGCCAAGATACGGATGAAATCGGGGAAGCGGCAGCAGAACTTTTACTCGAACAAATGACCGCGAAAGAGCGACTCACCGAACGTCGCATCATTCCGGTACGCTTAGTCGAACGGGCATCTTGTGCGCCGGTCAAACAGTGATTTATAGCCAATGATATTTCGAAGTCGCTCTCTTTTCTTCAGCGGATGGAGAGGGGAGCGCGATTTCGAAAGTCGTTTTTAGAGAAAACCGAAACCGCTTTCGATAATTATCCACTCTTTTTGCAAACGCTCTCTACTATTACTTATAAAAAAGGATGGGAACAACACATGCGTAAACTTGTTAGCTTACTTACCATGAGCCTTGGTGTGCTGGCTTCCTCGGCTATACCATGTCGGTGTTCACGCACCGGGTCGTTGTGACATGAACGAAGCGGTACGCGCCGTGCACCGCATCTTGTTGTCGCACGGAAAAGCGGTCGAATTGTTGAAGCGAGAGATGACATCCACGACCCCGATCGGCATCACGCTCAACTTGTCACCGATCTACGCGAAGACGGATTCGGCGAATGACCGCCTTGCGATGAACAATGCCGACGGATATTCGAATCGTTGGTTCCTCGATCCGGTCTTTAAAGGCCAGTATCCGGTCGACATGATGAACTTGTTCTCTAAATATGTGCATAACTTCGATTTCATCCAATCGGGTGATATGGAGACAATCTCGACAGCTTGCAATTTCTTCGGCATTAACTTCTACAGCCGTGGCATTGTCAAGTTCAATGCAGCAAATGATTTCTTGAAGGCAGACGCTTACTCGGATTACGAGAAGACGGGCATGGGCAGGGATATCGCCCCGAACGAATTCAAAGACCTGATCCGTCGTTTACGCGCCGAGTATACTGACCTTCCCATCTACATCACAGAGAATGGCGCCGCATTTGACGACGTGCTGGAAAATGGCGAAGTCCATGACGATAATCGGATCGACTACGTCCGCCAGCACCTCGAAGCCGTTTCTGACTTGAACGATGAAGGCATGAACATTCAAGGCTACTACCTCTGGTCGCTCATGGATAACTTCGAATGGAGCTTCGGATACGAGAAACGCTTCGGAATCCTCTATATCGACTTTGAGACACAAGAGCGTATCTGGAAAGATAGCGCGAAGTGGTGTGCTGGTGTCATCGCCGACCATAAAGCCAAACACGCGGATAGCGTCGAGGCGTAACATGCATCCATCCCTGCCGCTACGGGGATGGATTTTTTGTGTGCATTTTATCTGTTACGGGAACTGTAAGAGGGGAGGGATATTCATGAAACGAGAATTTTCGACATACGAAGTAACAGGCTATGACGACCAAGGGAAGATCAAGTTCATTCATTTGAGAGAAGGGGAGTTCGTGTTGCCTATTGAGATCAAAGGGGACGATTTACGCAAAATCAAGAAGATGATGGAGCTTAATCCAGGAGTGACCGTGATTGTCCATGCGGCGATTGATCAGAGACGGATGCGGTTGTTAGAGGTCGACGGATACTCACTCCGAAAAGAAGAGACTTGACACTCCCACGATTAAAACCGTGGGATTCTGAAGTGCTTGTGCGAGCGCAGTCCATTTCTGTTTTGCTCAAGCCTTCAGATGAGGGTGTGCCATCACCCCTCCTGAGACAGATCGTATAGGTTCTCAGGCTGGTGGACTGTTACCATCCACCACAGGTCGTTGCAGGTGCGTCCACCTGATGTTTTAGCGTCTTTTGCATGACGACAGGCATCGTTTTACCGGTCATATGTTTTCATGACCGAACCGTATACGATTTTCAAGGGGCGATGGACGCAGGCGTTTTAGAGACTTGTTCTTGTCTATGGGATAAGTATACCCGAACGTCGGATGTAAAAATATCCGAACTCACTCTCATCCCATGCCTAAAGGCGGGCTATGAACGATATGGGCTTTCCCGTTCGTAAAATCTGTAAAACGCCAGCACCTCATACAGGGCTGGCGTTTGTTTATATTGGTCACCACTAAGCACCGAGGTACATCTCACGATTCGCTGGTGGCGACTTGATTAGATTGACTGATCCGTCTGACCCGTTTCAAAACATCCCGCTTCGGTAAGTCCGGGTAATCCCTCTGTATGCGTTCGACGCAGAAGACGATTGTTTCCGTGCGTAACAAGTGAACAATCTGTTGATCAATCGAATCGAGCTCGAGTGGCGTCTTTTCTTTCAAATCCTCCCGGTTTATCCAAAACGATGTACCGAATACGTGCACGAATACAATCGCCATGACAGTGAGCGTCGATAAATCGATAGACGGAAAGAGAGTCAGTACGACGTATAGACTGATTCCGCTCACGATTCCATGAAGAATGCTGTCGAGTAGACGCGGTATGTTCGTATGAACAAACGAACGTAATGCTCCCGTTAACGCATCAACGAAAAAACTGAGGATTGTCGACAACAGATAGAAACAACCGAGCATAGCGAGTGTTGATAAGACCGGGAACGATGTGTCTTCAAGTAAATAGATGAGAATCCAATCGACGGCAAGTAGTGGTAGTGGGGTGAGGGCGAGCGCTAGAATGGACGCGCCCCATCCGAGGCCTGTCACAACCTTCATGAGATGTGAGCCCGATACCGTCCGAGCGCGATGAATGCAGCAATCAGACAGACCATATGTAGCACGACCCCGATGAGCATGGCGTACGGGATGATGGACTGGAAGCCAAGACCGAATGCGAGGGTGGCACTCGATAAGATGATGAAGCTCGCTGTATAATTTCGGACGATTGTTTTCTGCTTCTTCATATGTACCACCGAGTATCCCGCAATGAGTAAAAAGACGGGAGACAACATGATGGGGTAAACCGATTGAAGCAACAATCCGATTAATCCCGATAGACCTGCGATAAAGGCGAATATAGAAGGGTAAAATGCTTTCAAATTTCCAACTCCTTAACTCTTTTTCCTACATATAACAGCCCTTTTCATTGCTGAGAAGGGCTGTCGTTTTTGTTTCAGGCATATCTCTTTCATTCGTCAATTGTTGAAAAAAGTCGAACGATTCATTGCGAGAATATTCGGAAAATGTGAAACAATATAAAAAGAGATTGCGTATAAGAAAGGTGGGTCCTGTAAAGAAAGGGTGTTTGTTAAGTGAACAATCAAAATCGATTTGTACAAGAGGATACATGGTGGAAGTCATCACTTCGAATAAAATATACCTCGTTTGCGTTCATACTCATGGCTCTTGCCGTGTCATACTTCGAAGGTAATGTATGGTTGACAGTTCCACTCATTGTTGTCGGAATCGCGATGATTGGGATAGATGTTAGCAAGTATCAGAAACATCGTACGCATGAAAGCGAAAAAATTAAAGTCAAGTCTCTAAAATGGGAGCTCATATATGATTTAGTGGATTCAGCAATCCTCATTGTGATCACGGTGGCGCTTCTCATTATGCAAGTTGACACATTGACAATTTTTGTTGTTCTCACCTTGTGGATGGTGTTCGGTCAGACTTTCCAAAGACAGTTTGGAGAACGCATGCCTTTGATGGATCAATCCGAGAAACAACGGTTGAAGAGATGAATGAACGCATAACGCAAGAAAAAGCATGGAAGCGTTTATTCGACCAATGGATCTTCGGCATATTTGGAACATTAGTGGTACTCATGTTTCCTATCAGTTTATGGACGGATGACCTTACATGGGGTGTGCTGTATATCGCCTGCACACTCATTCCGCTGAACATGTTATATGTGAAGCGTTATCAGATGCGTCTGGGGTTTCAACCAGAGTTGAAAGGGTTATATCGTCGTCAGCTTGCTCGGGACGGGATCAACAGTGTTGCCTTTTTTCTCGCATTGAATCATCAATTATTGTTCACATCAAACGTGGCGTATGTATGTGTCACGGTTTTCATCGTAGGCGCGATGTTATGGACATGGAACGTGGAGGCGCAGACAAAACGACAAGATGTAGAGTGTATCAACTTTAACAAGGAGGCGATATAAGTGGAGCAAGACGTAAAGTGGATGCGACGAATGCGACGGTATGCCGTACCCATCTTGATTCTTTATGTCACGGCCGTCATTGTCGCTCTCTTATTAGATAAAATGTGGCTCATTCCCATCATGGGTTCGGTCTCCTTAATCATCGTCGTGATGGGTTTTCAAGAGATGCGTATCATGTGGCGAATGACAAAACATCCGAAGGCGCATCGAATGCTTATATTCCAATACGTATTCGAATGGGTGGATGCGATTTTGTTGACGGCGCTCATGGTGACCCTGCTGACAGCGGAAGATTTTGGTCTCGTGATCGGTCTCTTTTTTGGGATATGGGGACTACTCAGTCCAATCCGTCAGAAATGGTTCACGAAACAACTCAAACGTGTTGAACCAGAGCTTCCAACGTATGAAGAGGTGATTGAAGGGAAGGTCTCGCATGAATCGTCCATTTGAACTCACCGTAACGCATGCCAAACAGTTCGAGCGGTTCTTTGGTTGGCCCGTACTCGTCATTTTCTTGATTTCGTTCATCGTGATGTTGCGGACACAGGCGATGTGGGTCATCTCGATCATGTTGGTCGTATCCATGGGCTTGGCTTATAAAGGATATATGGAATATCGAATCATTCGCCATTTTGCCGAACATCGAGCGGTCGCTCGCGTGTTACGCTATCGACTCATTGATTGTTGGATTGATGCCGTTTCTTTATTTGCGTTGTTCATCCCAATGTATGTAAACGAAGATGCCTTCATCCTAATTGGCGGAATCGTCGCCCTTTGGGGGTTGACGAAATCGTATCGAGAGAAGAAGTGGAAAGAGCGAATTCATGCACATCAGTCAAGGCTGCCGACGTATGAAGAGGTGTTAGAAGGAGGAGAATACGTATGGAACCATCACCAACAGTAAAGTCACAAATCGACACGATTTTAAAAGTAGATCGCTGGACCGGATGGGGTGTCGGAATCATCGGAATCGGACTCGTTGTCAGTTTTTTGATTTACGCCTCGTATTGGACACTCTCGGACGGCGTGATCACCGGGACGCTATATGCGGTGCTAGCTGTCGTGTTGACAGGTATCTTTGTTCGATATCAGATGTGGCTTCGTTTCGTGAAGAATCAAACGGCGCGTAACCTCTTATCATTCAAAATGATGGCGCACACGCTCGCTTTGACGGGTGTCGGGATGTATGGGCTCTTCTACTTCACGAGTGAAGCGACGAGCACACAATCGTTCCGAATGTTTCTCCTTTCCCAGCTGACGTTTTTCGGGATTGAATACTTGGCGAAGCGGTTCGACCGCGTCATTCAGTCTTATGATGAGAACTATTTGACGGATCAAGATTTAAAAGAAATTCGTGAAGTCCGCGAATACGAGAAGGAGCAACGTCGTGAACAAGCGTGATCAGATGAGAGAATTGACTAAATTCGATGAATCGGGAAAGTGGACTGTTAGTATGATGAGCGGCGCGCTTGCACTCATGCTTTTCTTCGCTGTAGAAAAAGGTTGGATTTCGTTGGTAGGTGTATTGTTGATTTCAGAAATCGCTGCCTTACCTGCATGGAAGAAGACGTGGGACCGAGAAGCAATCAAGAAGCGCTATCTGACATCGAGAGAAGCAAAACGACTTGCGCATTGGAACTCGATTACTGGACTGATTGGGTATCCGTTCGTGATTGTATTTCTATATTTCACAGTTACCGAGCAGATCTCGACGCTTGCTTTCTTTGTAACGATTGCAGTGCTCATACCGAGTTCTATAATGATGCATCGATTGTATGAACAACATATGGTCCGACTTGATGAGAACTATGTCACAGAACGTGAATTAAGAGAAGAACAAAAATGGGGGAGCGCGTGACTCACTCGAGAAAGTAGGAATATGAAGTGAGGATTGCGACGTATAACATTTGGAATCATGACACGCTATGGCAAAAACGAATCGATGCGATTTGCCAAGAAGTAAAACGAATCAACGCGGACGTGATTGCACTGCAAGAAGTCCGTTCTTATGAAAAAGGCAGTGTAGCTCATGATATTGCGGAAGCAACGGGTTATCCGTTTTGCTTCTTTCATCCTTACCCCGACTCACCGGACGAAGGACTCGCTTTTTTGAGTAATATTCCTTTGTCTTCAGTTGAAGCGATTTGGGCAGAGGATGTGGAAGAGTCAAACTATTGTGCGACTCGAGTGACGCTTACGTTCGGCGGTCAGGAATGGGGCATCACGAATGTGCATCTGAACTGGCACTCTTCTTCGATTCGAGAATGCCAGATGAAAGTGGTACGAGACTGGTTAAGCAAGGGGCGCCAAAAGGCGATTGAAGTGTTGTGTGGAGATTTCAATGATCATCCTCGATCGAATATCTATGATGATGTATCAGATGCAGGGTGGCTGGACGTGACGACGTTTGTTGGCGAAGAGGCACGCCCGACGTTAGACGTAAAGCACAATCCGTACCTACAATCTTCTCATCTCGAGCAGCCTGAACGATATGATTGGATTCTGGTACGTTCGGAATGTAGTGAACTCGAGGTTCAGCATATCGATATATTCGGCGACATGCGGACGAGTAGGGATGTTGTACCGAGTGATCATTACGGTGTGATGGTTGACTTCACCCTGAATTAAAAAGGAGGATGTGCGATTGCGCATCCTCTTTTTATTTGAATAATCGAGCGATGAACCCCACACATGCCGCAAAGGGAAGAAGGAGAAGAAGTCCGAGCCATTGATTGCGCCAAACGACAAACCAGAAAGCGGCTTGCAGACATAGGATGCCGACTGCGGCAAAAATCACGAAAAAGAATGCTTTCTTACGGGTGGAGCGGTCACCCCACCATTCCTTGAAATAAGGGAAACTGCAGAGAAAAGCCATAGCCATAAAGAAAATCGCAGGAAACAACATGACATCCCCTAACGTGCTATTGCCTTCAAATTCGAGCCACCTGGATAAGACGGATAACAGAATGCCGATCAATAGGAAGATTCCACCCATGTGTTTCCCCTCGTTTCTTTACTCGTTACTTGTATCATGCCCGTTCTCTCCCTACTCGAAAACCTGATGGATTGATGGCTTTTTAGTGAAAGTGGTGACTTTTACATGAACGGTAAAAAAGTATTTAGCGACTACTTTAACAATTTCTCTATCCAACACGCCTTGTACTCGATAGCATGAAAGCGTATCTGGAGAAACGGCTAGATATGAAGTGGAAGCGCCAGAACTCTGCGGAGTTGACGAGGACGAAGGTGATCGAGATTTCGGCGGATGCCTTCCAGTCGCGTGTCACGACTGAGAGAGTCTTGATAAAACGTTCGGGTGACCGGGCGGACAAAACGAGACTTGATGACATCACTCAAAAAAGCCCGTTTCCTTTTTCGAGAAATCGAAGAATAGAGGAGATTTGTTTATGTGTGGAATCGTAGGAATGATTGGACAAGTTGGAACGAAAGAGATTTTATTGAAAGGGCTTGAAAAGCTCGAGTATCGTGGCTATGATTCAGCAGGAATTGCCTTAGTCGGTGAAAACGTTCGTACGTTCAAAGAAGTGGGACGGATTCAAGCACTCCGTGACATTGTACCGGCTGATGCTGAAGGAACAATCGGAATCGGCCACACACGTTGGGCGACACACGGGGTACCGAGCGTGCCGAACGCCCACCCGCATCAGAGCACGACAGGACGTTTCACGCTCGTGCACAACGGCGTGATCGAGAACGACGAACAATTGAAAGCCACGCTCGACGTCCCGTTCCTTTCGGAGACGGACACGGAAGTCATCGTCCAGCTCATGGAGAAACACTTCGTCGAGCTCGGCGACGTCGAGGCGGCGTTCCGCAAGACGCTCTCGGACCTCCACGGTTCGTATGCGATCGCGATGATCGACTCAGAGGACAAAGAGCGCCTCTATATCGGGAAGAACAAGTCACCGCTCCTCGTCGGAATCGGTGACGGCACGTTCAACGTCGTCGCATCAGACGCGATGGCGATGCTCCAGGTGACAGATCAGTACCTCGAGCTCCACGATGGTGAGATCGTCATCCTCACACGTGAGTCGGCGACGATCAAGACGCTCGACGGCGAAGTACTCGAGCGTGCACCATACACGGCCGAGATTGATGCGTCAGACATCGAGAAGGGCACGTACGCGCACTACATGTTGAAGGAGATGGACGAGCAACCGGCCGTCATCCGCAACATCATCCAGCATTACCAGAACGAGAACGGTGACATCGAACTCACGGACGGCGTGCGTGAACTCGTCTCGGAAGCGGACCGTGTCTATATCGTCGCATGTGGGACGAGCTATAACGCCGGACTCGTCGGAAAAGACATTTTAGAACGCATCGCCGGCATTCCGACAGAAGTGCACGTTTCTTCTGAATTTGGCTACAATATGCCGCTCTTAAGTGAACGTCCGTTGTTCGTCTTCTTATCACAATCCGGTGAGACGGCGGACAGCCGTGCCGTCCTCGTCGAAGTGAAGAAACGCGGATATAAAGCGCTCACTATGACGAATGTACCGGGTTCAACGCTCTCACGCGAAGCGAACGAGACGATGCTCCTCCACGCCGGACCGGAAATCGCCGTCGCGTCGACGAAAGCGTACACGGCACAGATTGGCGTCCTCGCGATTCTCGCGTATGACATCGCTCGTGCGACAGGGAAAGAATTACCGTTCGACCTGATGCCGGAGCTTGCACGTGTTGCGACCATTATGGACTCGATCATGGCGCAAAAAGAGTTGTTCGAAGACCTCGCGGAACGTTATTTGAAAACGACACCGAACACGTTCTTCATCGGTCGTGGGCTTGACGCTTCTGTCTGTCTCGAAGGAGCGCTCAAAGTAAAAGAGATTTCGTATATCCAAGCGGAAGGATACCCAGGTGGGGAACTGAAGCACGGGTCGATCGCCTTGATTGAAGACGGAACACCGGTTATCGCGCTCATCTCGCAACCGAAGACGAACTTGAATATTCGTGGAAACGTTAAAGAGGTCGTTGCCCGTGGCGCGAACGCCTGTATCATTTCCATGCAAGGCGTGGAACATGAGAATGATGACTTCATCTTGCCGCACGTCGAGCCACTCTTGGCACCGCTCATTAACGTCTTACCGGTTCAGTTGATGGCATATTATGCGGCGCTCGCCCGCGGCTGTGACGTCGACAAGCCACGGAACTTGGCGAAATCGGTGACGGTCGAATAAACTGAACATAGTGTAAGGCACCTTTCTTCAGGAGAGGTGCTTTTTACTACTTGCCGATATCTTTGCCAACAAGCAAAATAGTAGGATAAGTAAGCGGTTCCAACTTATGATTAGATAAAGATAAGCGACGAAAGAAGGGCTGACATGAACGTATACATTGCTTGCCATAGCGGATTTGTGACGAGTGCGATGGCGGCGAAGTTGTTCGCACAGGCAAGCGAGGGGCGCTTGTCTTGTACGATTACGCACGGAACGATTCAAAACATCCCGAATGAGGTGGATTTGATTCTCTATCAGGAAGGGGCGACCCCGGTCACCCATCCGACCGCATGTGTCCGGTCAGTCCGACAACTCCTGTCGCTCGAGGAATACCGACTACTTGTAGAAGAATGGATGGATGAGCATGAGACATGAGTGGACCACGAGAGAACGGTCGATTTTACTACACTTATTAGCAACTGAGACATCGGCACCGCTCGCCGAAATCGCGCAAGCAGTGAATTTGTCTGAGCGCACGATTCAACGAGAACGACAATTACTTGAAGGCATCTTAAAAGAGTTCGAACTCGAACTCGCTTGGCAACGCGGTCATGGACTGAGCCTGGTCGGCAAACCATCTGCGAAGCAACAGTTACGAGAAGACCTCATCTTATCCGCAGAAGCGATCCCGACGAGCGAGGACCGCTTATTTGAGCTGGCGTGGCGTCTCTTGTTCGAGAACGATACGCTTAAATTGCAGGCGGTCGCCAAACAGATGCACGTCTCGCCGAGTACGTTGACACAAGACCTAGAGAAATTGGATCGATGGTTCGAAGAGTATCATTTAGAAGTTGAACGGAAAAAAGGTGTTGGGGCTAGAGTGCTCGGTTATGAGTCCGAGAAGCGTAAGCTACTCATCAACGCTCTGCTTGCCCACTGGGACACGCTCGCATTTTATCGCTTCGTCCGTGGAGAAGACGACTACATTCCTGCTTTTTTAAAGATGGTACCATGCGAGGAGATGCTTGAAGGTCTTCGAGACGGTTATGATTATTTGAAATCCCTTTCGTTTGAGCGGATGGACGACCGCACCATCATGCGAGTCACGTTCGCTTACGGCGTGCAACAAGAGCGGTTAGCGTCTGGATTCTTTTTAGAGATGTATACGAAAGGACGGTCCGAGGACTATCTGAAAGTCGCCACCGATATGGAAGCGGCTCTCGGTATCACTTACTCGATGGCGGAACGCGTCTGGTTCGCGGAAGAGGCGAATCGTCTGCGCTCAATTAAAGATCAAATGAAAGAAGACGAGGAAGAACGCTGGATCATGCAGATTCGGGTGCATAAACTGATTCATCACGTCTCGCTCATCTACGGGTTTACCTTTACGGATGACGCGGCTCTCGAACGAGGACTGCTTGCTCACATCCTCTCGAGTATGAATACGCAGGCGCTACCAGAGACGAGTACGGTCAAGCCCCACATCGACCGCGACTATCCGGGACTTCGTTCGGCGATTCAACAGGCCGCCGACATCGTCTTTGGGACGAATACGTTCTCCGAAGAAGAAACGGTTTTTTGGGCGATGCACTTTGCGGCAGCACTCGTCAAACCGGTGCGCCGCCGCGAATATCGGGCGCTCGTCATCTGTTCGGCCGGACTCGGTTCGTCGAAGATGCTCGTCAATCGGGTACGCCAAGAGTTCCCAGAGATGCAAGACGTCGTCAACTCATCACTTTTCGGACTCGAACAGCACCGACTTGAGGAATATGATGTCATCTTGTCGACGGTGCCATTACCACCACTCTCGGTACCGACATTGATTGTCAATCCGTTGTTGACGAGTGAAGAAGTACAGCGCGTCCGTCATCTTTTACTATCTTTACCGCAATCCTTTCAGACACTCGCAACGAAGCCGCGTTCAACGATGCTTGATTTCGCAGAACTCGGGGAATTGGTCGAGACGTTCGAGCGGATGGATGACCAGTTCGATTTGGTCACGCTCAATAATACGGATCGTTTAGAAGATATCTTGCTTGATATCGGTACACATTTAGAAGAACGTGACCTCGTACAAAGCGGAATTCAGCTCTCTGCCCAACTGCTTCGTCGTCACGAGGTCGCGGGCCTTGGGGTGCCTGGTACGAAACTGGCGTTATTCCACGGACGACATGCCTCGATTGAGAAGGCGAGTGTGTTTGCGTTTGATTTAACGACATCGATCCCACTCCTTATGATGGATCAGTCGACCGAACCGGTGACACGTCTTCTTGTCTTGCTGGCACCGGAAGAAGCACGTGACGTCGAGCTTCAGTTCCTAAGTGCGATCAGCGGGTCGCTCATTGAGAGTGAGGAGCATATGCGTCTTTATAGCACGGGAACGAAAGAAGATCTTCGTTTACTCCTACACGAATGCATGAAGAAAATGATTCATGAGACGTTGTACGAAAAATGACCGAACCATGGTCATTTTTTTGTTTGGCACAAAATGTTGCCAAAGTGTGAACTGGATTGAATTGAGAAAGCGCTTACTCCAGGCATACAATACAGGTGTAGAGCACAAACCGGTTAGCTACACTACACATTCAACCTTTCACATTTAAACGACTGGAGGTTTTATACATGGCGAATACGCAAGCAAGCTCGGGCGGGGTCCGAGTCAAAGTACAACGGTTCGGTAGTTTCCTCAGTGGGATGGTCATGCCGAACATCGGCGCCTTCATTGCCTGGGGGATTATCACAGCACTCTTCATTCCAACAGGATGGTGGCCAAACGAAAAATTAGCAGAACTCGTTGGTCCAACCATCACGTATCTCTTACCATTACTCATCGGTTTCACTGGTGGTAAATTACTTCATGACGTACGAGGCGGTGTCGTCGGGGCACTCGCCACGATGGGGGTCATCGTCGGTACCGACATTCCGATGTTCCTCGGTGCGATGATCATGGGTCCACTCGGTGGTTATGTCATCCGCCAAGTCGACCGTGCCCTTGAAGGCAAAGTTAAAGCGGGATTTGAAATGCTCGTCAACAACTTCTCAGTTGGAATCATCGGTGGTCTTCTCATGCTTGGAGGATTTGAAATCTTCGGTCCGATCATGAGCGCCCTCGATAAAGTCATGGCGGCAGGTGTTGACTGGATCGTCGGCGCGAAATTGCTTCCGGTCGCAAGTCTGTTCATCGAACCAGCAAAAGTTCTCTTCTTGAACAACGCCATCAACCACGGGATCTTGAGCCCGCTTGGTGTCGATCAAGTCGCAGACGCTGGAAAGTCCGTTCTCTTCTTACTTGAGGCGAACCCAGGACCAGGTCTTGGATTACTTCTCGCCTATATGTTCTTCGCCAAAGGTGCAGCGAAACGTACGGCACCGGGTGCAGCCATCATTCATTTCCTTGGTGGGATTCACGAGATTTACTTCCCATATGTGTTGATGAAGCCAGT
This sequence comes from Exiguobacterium sp. s83, assembly GCF_018617095.1. GTDB lineage: Bacteria > Bacillota > Bacilli > Exiguobacteriales > Exiguobacteriaceae > Exiguobacterium > Exiguobacterium profundum. The sequence continues at coordinate 74,198 of NZ_JACSJP010000005.1, forward strand.
CTTGATCCTTGCGATGATCGCAGGGGGCGCAACAGGGATCTTCACGTTCGTACTCTTTGATGTCGGTCTCGTCGCACCGGCTTCACCAGGTAGTATCTTTGCCATTCTTGCGATGGCGTCACGCGGTTCATATCTCGGACTCGTGGCAGGGATTCTCTTGTCAGCAGCGGTCACGTTCGCTGTGGCTAGTGTTATCTTGAAATCGAGCGCAGCAGAGGAAGTATCACTCGAAGAAGCGACACAAAACGTGAGTGCGATGAAAGGCAAGCAGTCTTACGCATCGGCTCTCGTGACAGATCGTCTTGATAAAGTCGACCATATCATCTTCGCTTGTGACGCTGGGATGGGATCGAGTGCCATGGGAGCATCGGTTCTTCGGAACAAGGTCAACAAAGCGAACTTGCCAATCAAAGTGACGAACACGTCCATCAGCAACTTGCCGAAAGGTGCTCAGTTTGTCATCACACACGAAGATTTGACGGAGCGCGCGGAAGCGCAAGCGCCGAATGCGATTCATCGTTCGGTCACGAACTTCTTGAACGCCGATTACTATGACCAATTAGTAGAAGAAATTAAAGCGGAACGTAGCAAAATTTCTTGAACTCAGAACAGATAGAGACACGGTTTAGCCATTAGGAGGAAATTAAAATGCCATTCATTCAAACAGAGATGATTCGACTTAACCAAACACTCGCTACGACAGAGGAAGCAATCACAGCAGCCGGAGCCGTCCTACAAGACGCCGGCTGTGTGACGCCGGAGTATGTAGAAGCGATGCATGAACGTCAAGCGATCGCAAACGTCTATATCGGAAATCACGTCGCCATTCCACACGGTACAGAAGCAGCGAAATCAGCGGTTCAGAAGACGGGGATCTCGTTCCTGCAAGTACCAGACGGTGTCGACTTTGGAGGTCAAACGGCCAAACTCGTCATCGGAATTGCAGGCGTGAATGATGAACATTTAGAGCTCCTATCGCAAATCGCGATTCTATGCTCAGACGAAAGCAATGTAGAGCGTCTTGTTCAGGCGAAAACGAAGGAAGAAATCTTGGCGCTCTTTATGGAAGAGGTGGCGTAAATGAAAGCTGTTCACTTTGGGGCAGGGAACATCGGACGAGGCTTTATCGGATTATTGCTCAACCAAAGCGGTTACGAGGTGACGTTTGTCGACATCAATGACACGGTCATCGAAGCGCTTGAGGCAAAACGTCATTATGAGGTCGGGTTTGCGGAAGATGGCGTCGATTGTGTCGTCGTCGACCGAGTTCGCGGTGTCAACAGTTTGAAAGAACCAGCTCGGGTCGTGGACTTGATTGCAGAAGCAGATCTCGTGACGACGGCTGTCGGACCGTCACTCCTCTCAAAAGTGGCACCCTTGATCAGTGAAGGACTTCGTGCTCGTGAAGTCGAGGATGCACCGGTCTATGTCATCGCATGTGAGAACATGATTGGTGGGAGTGCAATTCTTCGCCAAGAAGTAGAGGCGTGTGGTGGTGTCGGGGAGGCGAATGTCTTCTTCCCGAACGCAGCAGTCGACCGCATCGTCCCGCTACAACAACATGAGGATCCGCTTTACGTGGAAGTCGAGACGTTCCATGAATGGGTCATCGAGACACAAGGGCTCAACGAACAACCACCGATTCAAGGTGTGACATGGGTTGAAGAAATCGGACCGTATATCGAACGAAAATTATTCACGGTCAATACGGGACACGCCATCGCCTCTTATATCGGCTCGTTGTTCGGAAAGGCGACGATTGACGAGGCGCTGCAAGATCGCCGTGTGCGTCAAGTCGTCCAAGGCGCATTGTATGAGACAGGGTGGTTATTGCTTGAGAAATACGGATTCGAGGCGAAAGAGCATAGCCAATATATTCAAAAGATCATCAAGCGTTTTGAAAACCCGAAATTGAAGGATGAAGTGTCGCGTGTGGCGCGTTCACCGATTCGTAAACTAGGACCGAGCGACCGTCTCGTCAAGCCGGCACGTGAATTGATGAATAACGGCATCGAGCCGAACGAACTCGCTTACGGGATTGCAGCAGCCCTTCATTACTACAACCCGGAGGATTCGGAATCATCGGAGCTGAATTTGTCGATCGAAGAACACGGCATCTCGTCAACGATTGAAAAATACCTTCATCTTCGTGAAGGGGACACGTTGACTCAGTTGATTCTCGATCAATATCATTTGATTCGTGAAGAAGAAAAAGAACATGTGTCTTAATAAAAAATCGCTTCTGTCACCTGACAGAAGCGATTTTTTAGTGTTTCCCGAATTCGAGATAGGTCGTTGTTTGTTTTACGTGAAGCGGAACGTCTGTCTCAGACAACGGAAGACTGAAGTAGTAGCCTTGCACGTAGTCACATGATTCCTTGAGTAACCATTCGAGTTGGGCGGATGTTTCCACACCTTCCATGAGAACTTTCATACCAAGGTTGTGACCGAGTTGAATCATCGAGCGGACGATGGCCTCTTGATTGCGGTCGGTGAACAGGTTCTCGATAAACGACCGATCGATTTTTAATACTTGCACAGGAAGTTCCCGAAGTTGGCTGAACGAAGAATAGCCGGTCCCAAAATCATCGAGAGAAATGAGGATCCCGAGCTGATGCAACTGTGTCAGTTTTTCACGAGTCGAGGCCTCATATGAAAGCATCGAGGACTCGGTCACTTCCAATTCGAGATACATCGGGTCCATCCCCGTCTCCAAAAGAATGGATTGTAGCGTATCAACAAAGTCTTCGCGCGCAAATTGGAGCGGGGAAACGTTAAGGGATAATGTAAAGGGACGTATCCCAGTTCGTTGCCAACGCACCCAAGCGCGACAACCTTCCCGAATGACCCAATGACCAATCGAATGAATTAACCCCGTGTTTTCCGCAATCGGGATGAAGTCAGATGGCGCAACCTTTCCGATTTGTGGATGTTGCCATCGAAGTAACGCTTCCGCGCCTTCTAATCGATTCCGCTTCAAATCGATTTTCGGTTGATAGACAAGTGTCAGTTCGTTTTTACTTAGTGCGGTGACGAGTGCTTTTTCTATCTCGATATTGCGCAAGAGTTGAGGTCGTGATGATTCTTCGAATAATTTGATATTATTCTCTCCATCTTGTCTGGATTCATCAGCGGCAAGACGAGAAAATTGAATAAGTTCTTCGGAAGAAGCACTATCCTTAGGGAAATGACTGATTCCCGCACTCATCGTCAATTCAAGAGTCGTGCCATCCACGTCGAAGCTGGATGAAATCGCCTTAATACATTTTTCAGCCTTTTGATGAGCGAGCGAACTGCGTTGCGCAAATAGTAAAATGACAAACTCGGATGGTCCGATTCGTGTCAATACATCGTCTGGGTGAATCGTATGTTTGAGGCGGTCAGCGACTTGAATGATCAACTCATCTGCTCCGTGATGCCCGAGAATGTCACTTAGGAAACGCCAGCGGTTTACGTCGATGTATAAACAGGCGACCGAACGTTCTTGTGAGATACATTCCTTCAAGAGGGCATCCAGTTTATGCCGATTTGGTAAGTCCGTCAATGCATCGTGAAAAGCCATATGTTCAATCAGACGCTGAGAGGCGACTGCTTCGGTCACATCTCGGATAAACCAGAGTACTTGATTGTTTGAACCATCTTGAAGTGGATAAGACGTCACTTCTAACGTACGATGATTCGTGTCAATTTGTACCGGCTGATAGAACGGCTGTTGAGCCGACAGCAAAGGATGATAATCCTGAAAAAAGGGTTCTGTCGCATGTCCCTCGAATAAGTGAGCGAACGCTTGATTTTGATATTGGATTTCACCATCGCTTGTCGTCGTCACTACAGCATCCGTTGTCGATTCTAAAATCGTCGTTTGAAAAAGGTCACGTTTTTGGATTTGTCGTTCTAACGTATACGCAATAAAGTACATCCCGAATAAGAGAAACACGATGCTCGTGACTAACCATGCGAGTAGGGTCGGATCAATCGGAACCTGCCTGGCGGGTGAAGCATCAGGAATGATAGTCGTTGCCCGCATTCCAGCAAGGTGCATACTGAAAATAGCTGTCCCCATCAGAAGGGAGAACATTAGTTTAACGGGCAAGGATGTCCGTGCCGTAGCGTAGGACGAAAAGAAACCTACCCATAAGGCGAGAAAGGAAGCGCCCCAAGCGATACCAATTGAAATCAATACCCATAAGGGATCAAAGTCCAATTGAACACCTTGGATGGCTTTCATGCCAATATAATGCATGCTGACGATTCCAAATCCCATCAAACCGGAAGATTGCAGTAAGGACATCCATGTCGTCTTGCGAGAAATCAAACCGAACGACAGGATGCACCCGACAATCGCCGGAATCATTGATCCGATAATGAGCCAAATCGAATAGGTGCTCTCATGTAAGGACGCATGACCGAGCATGGCCACAAAATGCATGGACCAGATGCCAAGACCTAGCGTGGTACCACCAAATAAAATCCAAGTACGATGAGACGTTGTCACACCTCCTGTGACCCGCTTCGCTAATTCGAGTGCCATCAAGGCTGAAACGCTGGCAATGAGAAAAGCGAGTATCATCAAAAATCCATTGTGACTTGTTGTATGCGTGCTAATCTGTTCCATAGTGTCGATACCTCATAGGGTTATTTAATCCATTCATCACTTCATTATATGCCGAACAATTATAATTACATACAAAAAGATTCAAATGCTATTCTTCCAATCAAATAACGGGTACTACATTGCTGAAGGGGTGCTGATTATGTATAAAAACAAATACATCAACTTTTTCTTATTGGTCTCATTCGGCTACTCATGGCTTATATGGGGAAGTTTGTACTGGTGGACCGATTTACCAATCATGGTCATCGTTATTTTAGGGGCGTTTGGTCCAAGCATTGCAGGGTTTCTCACGATGTATCGACTTCGGGGCGGGGAAGGGGTGACACATCTTCTTCGGAAAAGCATTCAGTTCCAGATGAGTTGGAAGGCGTATGCGATTCCTTTTTTGTTGGTTCCGTTCTTATTTCTCGTAGCGTATTGGTGGACGGATCGAAGCGGTGCCCTACTCGTTCGAGAACCGTGGTGGGTCGTCCCATACTTCTTCTATATGCTATTTCTCGGAGGGACGTTGCAGGAAGAGTATGGATGGCGCGGCTATTTGCTGGACGCCTTACAATCAAGATTCTCTCCACTTCTAGCTAGCCTGTCACTGGGGGTCCTTTGGGCGATGTGGCATATTCCGCTCTTCTTCATGGCTGGAACAGGACAGGCGAATTTGTCATTTTGGGCGTATGGCTTAGCCGTGATGGCATATACGATCATCATGACTTGGGTATACAACGGTTCGTCGCGCAATTTATGGTCGGCCTTTCTCATGCATACGATGTTCAACGTAATGTTCGTGATGGTCGGGTTCGAAGCGGAAAGTGGTTATCCAATCGGGTTTATTCATTTGACAATCATATTATGGACCGCTGCGATTTTAGTCATTTGGAAAACGTACGGTAAATTGAATTATGAGCCGCTCGAAGAAATGATTCCCTCGTACCCGAGTGTTACGCAACGAATTCGTGAGGGTAAAGAGTAAAACAAAAAAGAAAAGGGAGTGGCCGTCTTGAATTTTCGTGCACTCGAACAATCAGACGTGAAATCCTTGCAGCGCTTATTTATGGAGAGTTTGAGTGACTTGATTCGACGAGAGCGGTTTGAAGATGCCGATTTGCTCGATGAAGAAGTGGCGCGTCTGAACACGACGATTCAAGATCATTTCGATGATGACACCGTTGATCTGTACGTTGTAGAAGAGGACGGAATCCTTGTCGGAGCAGGGGCGTTATTACCTCCGAATGATATCATCTCAGGCAACATACAAATTGAGCGTGATGCGATTGAGCTAGGGAGTGTCTATGTGTCACCACGAATGCAGCGGCGAGGTGTCGGGCAATTCCTGTTAGAAGAGATGATGCGTGAAATTTCGGTTCGAGGGAAGAAGGTCTTTTATTTAGATGCCGGATTCCCGAGCGCACAAGCCTATTGGCAGAAACGATTGGGTGAGCCGTCTCATATCCTCGAACATTATTGGGGACCTGGGGCATCCCATATGATTTGGCGAGTCCATATCAAACAAGGAACTTAGCTGAGTGCTAAGTTCCTTGTTTTTAGTAATAAGATCGCATGAATTGATGAATGCCGGATGCCGTTGCTTCAGCCATTCGTTGACGATATGTCGTACTCGTTAAATGTGAGCGGTCGCTTGAATTACTGATGAATCCGTATTCGACAAGGGTAGAAGGTGAAACGTTCCGTCCGACTACGTATACATTTTGATACTTGACCCCACGGTTTTGAATCGTGGAAATCCGTGAAGCGATCTCTTTGTTGATACTTGAGCCGAGACTACGGCTAGCGGAAACGTAAGGGTTTGTCGTATAACTTTCTGACGTCGGGACGAGTACCTCGTGTCCATGTGCCGTGTTATAAACGGAAGAGTTCGCGTGAAGACTGACGAACACATCCCCTTTATAAGACTTGTTGAGTGACACACGCTGTTCAAGGGAGAGGTATGTATCGTTCGAACGAGTCAATTTAACGTTGTAGTCATAGGTGCTCGATAAGACGCCAGCTAGACGTTTCGCAATATCAAGTGCAATCACTTTCTCATAAACAGAGCCATAGACAGCGCCAGGATCGTTTCCACCATGTCCTGCGTCGATGACGACCGTTTTACCGGTTCCGTTTGTATCCGTTGGTGTCGTAACAGTCGTAGGTTTCAAGTACTCGGATGCTACATACCCGGTTTTGCCGTTGTATGTGACTTTATACCACGAGTCATAACGGCTGACATATTTGACGACCGATCCAGCTGGAATGACGGTCAAGACATCGCTCCATGAAGCGGCGCTAAGACGCATATTCAAGTTCACGGTCGTTTTATAATAAGAAAACGGAGTGACGGGAGCTGTCGTCGCCATTAAATAGTCAGAAGAAACGTAACCGGTTTTCCCATTATAGGTGACCTTATACCATGACCCGTAACGGCTCACATATTTGACAGTCGCACCCGATGGAATCGTTGTGACGATGGAACTCCATGAAGCGGCGCTGAGACGCAGGTTCAGGTTGGCAGTCGTCTTATAGTAGTCCGAAGGTGGGACTGGGTCACTCGTAGGTGTTAAATAAGCAGAAGCGACATAGCCCGTCTTTCCATTGAACGTCACTTTATACCATGACCCATAACGACTGACATACTTCACGGTCGCGTCGGCAGGGATCACGGTGACCACATCACTCCATGAAGCAGCGGTGAGGCGCATATTTAATCGGTCTGTTGTCTTATAGTAAGCAGAAGTGTTCGAGACCGAAACATATTGAGAAGCGACATAGCCTGTTTTGCCTCCATAACTGACTTTGTACCACGAACCGTATGTACTAATATACGTGACGCTTGAGCCAGATGGGATTGTCAAGAGGACTGGGCTCCAAGTAGCTGCGCTGAGGCGAAGATTTAAGTTGGCGGTAGTGGTATAGGTCGAGGCGGCTTCGGCGACAGTCGATTGAATGCCGGAAGAATCCAATTGGAACGGGACAATCGCTGTCCCGGATATTGCAAGTGAAGAACTAAGTAACAGCTTTAAACTCCATGACGGTTTTGTTTCATTCAATGTTCAAACTCCTTTACTCATTAAACTGGTGACAAGGGCGGCGTATGAGAGTGCATCTAGGTTGTCCCTGCTTATTATATAAGTAAAAAGGAAAAAATGGAGGGAAATATATAATTCATTTACCTTTTTTCTAAAATAAAAAAGACGCACGAGGCGTCTTGAGCAAATCAGTTTATACGATGCGTGGCATATCATCAACAAGTAGTTTGACTGGTTCATCTACTTTAACAATGCGTGGCATGTCGTCGACGAATAATTTAGCAGGCTCATTTACTTTAACAATGCGCGGCATGTCATCAACGAAAAGTTTAATTGGTTCATTCACTTTAACGATACGAGGCATATCGTCAACATGTAATTTGATAGGCTCATTTATTTTGACGATGCGAGGCATATCGTCCACTAATGGTCTAACAGAACTTCCTAAAAGTAAAACTGCTGTTGCGATAAATAGTACTCCTGTTACTTTTTTCATCAATAAAACCTCCATTAAACAATTATTTTATGTTTTTAAAGCAGAAAATCCTGATTATTCATCGGCTTTCAAAGAATCGAACAGTTGGTACAGTGTTTCAGATTGCTGATATATACGTGTCTCCATATCTCCTGAGTAAGCATCTGGGATGTTGGCAGGAAAAATCACTACTTTTTCAGATTCACTTTTTACAGCAGTCGCTAGAATAGAAACATTTACTTGTTGACTCAATAGCGTACTGCAAAGAGAATGTGATATCTTATCAGTTTCAGTGATTAAATTTGGTCTCCAACAAACTGATGTTTCGGGCAAGATATACAAAATATGTCCTTCTTCAAGTAATGTGATACATTGATTCGTTACAAAATCAGGATCTTGTTCAACATTAATATATTCATAATCAAGCAACTGTTTTTCATAAATTGTTTTTGTACTTCGTTTTAAAATTGAAAGAGAAAGTTCAGGTCCTAAAATGTATAACTTTTTAAATGAATGAATATGTTTTATAGACCTGGCAATCAATCGAGGTAACGATTGATAGTAATCAATTTGAAAAGCGTTTACAATAAAACCTCTAGGAGAAGATAACAACTGGGTTAGATGTTCTAACCCTGAAAAGTTATCATGATCTTCAGGAGTGTACATTGTATTTACGGTTGGAACTTGCTTTGACTTAAAATAAATTTTAGGTTTAATGTAGTCTTCGGCAAGTAAGAAACTTAGTTTTCCCATTTGTCATTTTCACCTCCGTAGTGATGATTGAAATGAAATATGCGATTTAGTAAAAATTGACTAGGTAATTTGTAGAAACTGTATTTACTAGTTCAATATTATCATGTCATCTTTGTTAAAAGGTGATGATTCGGTTGGGAAACTTTCTGTTAAAAGTGCTCTATTAGACGGGTTTTTTGAGATGAATTTCCTGAACGTATGACAAAAAGACTAATTTATTTTAAAAAAATCGACTATTTTAGTTCGAAGGGGCTACTGCTTGATATGGAATATAATTTTGGAAACTTAATCAAAGTGGAACGCATGCGAAAAAATATGAAGCAGTCTGTGCTTGCTAGAGGGATTTGTTCGATTTCATATTTAAGTAAAATTGAAAATAACCAAACAACACCTAGTGATGAAGTATTGGAATTGATTTTTGAACGGCTAGAACTAGATGTTCCACTTTATTATGATTTTAGTGAGAAAATAGATCAAACGAAGAAAGAAATTCGTGACACTTTGAAGGAAGCGTTATTATCAAGACAAGAGGAAAAATACTTTAAGCGAATTGAAAAATTCAAAACGAATCCTGTTGTTTTACAGTCAAAAGAGTTGTATGTCACATTGTTGATCACTTTGGCGCGATTTGGAATCACACCAGGTGGAAATGTTCAATATTTAATCGAAGTTGGCTGGATTAAAGATCAGTTATCGAATGATGATCGAATACGTTATGATTTGATACAGTGCATTTACATGTTCTTATATCAATCTGCTGATCGTGAAACAACTGTTAACCTATTAGAAAAAGTAGGGAAGGACATGGCGGATTCGGGTCTTCCGGACTGGGAAAAAGCAGATATGCGATATGTGATGGGCGCACTTTATCACCGATTTACGGATTATTCGCAAGCGATTGATTACGTAAAACCGGCACTCGAGTATTTCCAAGAGAATTTTTGTCTCGAACGAATCATCGAATCACACATGATTATCGGTTTGTCATTTAAACGACGTAAACGATACACCACAGCGTTAGAGCATTACGAAAAAGCAGCGAAAGTAGCGGATAAGGCAAACTTAAATGATTACTATGGAATGCTTTACAATAACATGGGAGATATCTATTTTTTAATTGGTGATCAAGAAAAAGCACAACAATACTTTCTTGATAGTTTTAATGTTAAAGAAGGTGCAAAAAGTAAACTCTATAGTGTGATGTCTTTACTCGAGGTAAATGTTGCTCAAAATGACATCGAGGGTATTATGAAGTGGTTAACAGTTGGTTATGAATTAAAAGGCAACAAAGAGGACTTAATTGAGTTTGACTTTCACTTCGATATCTATGTAAACAAGTATAAGAAATGTGATCAAAATGAGCTGATTCATAGCCTCAAAAAAGCAGTAGATTATTTTGAAGCCTACGATGAATATTACACACATAAATACGCATTATGGCTGTCTAGAGAATTACGTAGTTCAGGTAAATATAAACTTGCTACAGAATACTATGAAAAAACAATCTCAATGATGTCACGTTGGGAGTGAATGAAAAGAACTCGAGATAAGTAATGATACTTAAATCGAGTTCTTTTTTATGGTGTCGTGAAATAATGCACAGTCCACACTTGTTCTTGGACGAGGCGTTCGTCTTCTATATGACCGTTAAGGACCTGCTGTAATAGGTGAATCAAATGTTTTTGAAGATTCGCATCATGTGAACCACTATGCAAAATTTCCTCTTCGCTCGCAATAATGTAAAATCCACCAAGGCGTAATGGCACGTGCTTCCGAATCAAAGCAGCGGCAGATTGAAACTTCGCTTGCTCCCCCATGTGAGGTACGTCAATCTCAAAACGTCCCAATTGATTAAAATCTCCAATCTCTGAAAAAGGCGGGTCACGATGATCCAATGGCAAGTCCTCCGATCCTAGCAATCTCTTTATAATCAGTATATCTTGTTTTTGGCTTAAAACGTGTAAAAATAAATGGATAGGGTATCCTACATCCACGAAAATGCATCGGTTTCTTTCCTTTCTATATATTGTCAAAGGATTCCTTCCAAATTAGGCAAAAAAGAGTCAAAAATAACACGGTCGACATGACCGTGTTATTGCATGATGTGCTCTTTTGAGGTTGGTAGTTCACAGATGAATGTACTGCCCTCTCCATATATCGATTCGACATGGAGTTGACCCTCATGCGCTTTGGCAATTTCTTTACAAATTGCGAGACCGAGTCCGGTACCACCGATTTTTCGACGGTCCGAATTATCGACTCGATAAAATTTACCGAAGAGATGAGGGAGTGAGGCACTTGGTATTCCCATACCATGGTCTCTTACTTTCATCACGACCTCTTCATCTACGCGTTCGAGCGATACAAGGATATTCCCGCCATCTGGCGAATATTTGATGGCGTTACTTAATAGGTTGCCGAGCAATTGACGCATCCCTTCTAAGTCCGCATCAATAATGAAATCTTGTTCGGTATCGGTGTCGATGAACAGCTCATGTCGGTCCGTCGTTTCCTGATAAAACGCGACACTATCTGTGACGAGCTGATATAAGTCGACCGGTTCCCACTCGAACGCTTGTTTTCCAGACTCCATTTTTTGAAGATCTAAGAAATCGTTGACGAGATAGGAAAGGCGTTTCGCTTCATCGTGGATCGTCTTCAAATACAGTTCACGACGACTTTCCTTCAAATCACGTGACAGCATCAGCTCGGTAAATCCGTAAATCGAGGACAAAGGCGTCCGTAATTCATGCGAGACGGTCGAGACGAGTTCAGATTTCATCCGATCAATCTCCGTTTCGGCCGTGACGTCACGTAAGACGAGCATCGTTCCACGAAGTCTGCGGTCCCGATAGACGCTTTCAGCATAAAGTTGAATGAAGCAATCGCCTTGGTCGATTGAAATCGTCAGTCCGTCTTCCGGCGGGTCTTGTGTGAAGACGCGCTCGAAGTATCGGACAAACTGTTCATGCTGATCGACCCGTTCCGCCAGCTGTTCGATATCGATATCGATGGCAGAGAGTTCTTCGTATCCTTTGTAGTCGAAGTGTAAATCATCAAACATGCGGATGAAGGCGCGATTGCCGACGACCGTATCATCTTCATAGTTCACATACAAAATGGCTTCCCGTACAGAGTTGATGAGTTGCGCTGTTTCTTTTCGATCCTGCTGCATCTGACGATAAAGCTGCATGCGGAGAAGTGAGATGGCGAGTTGGCTTGCGAATGCGTTCAACTCCGATTTTTCACTGGCATCGTACTGTTCGTCGTAACGAGCCAAGTAAAGACAGCCAATCAGACTATTATCCGATGGGTCCATGATAGGAATGACCGTCTCATAGATATAATATGGATACGTGTGTAACGCATCGACGACCCGCTTAGAAGTGGCGGCCGGTAACTTTGAAATCATGACTCGTTTAAGCAAAAGGGAATCTTTCTTTAGACTTTCTTGTTGATCTTCGGTCATCTCTTTCGGTACGACAGACGTGATTTCTCCGTCTTTGGTGAGTAAGAGGGCACCGAACTCAGATTTTGTAAGCAACACAATCTTTTCAATGACAGAAGAGTAATCGAATAGTGATTCTTTCGAGGCCAATACTTCAATCAACTCATTGCGATATTGAAGATTGATTTCGTTTAATTTCGATTCGTTCAATACGTTTTCGAGCTTTTCTTTCTTCGCTTTCAGTCTGCTGTTCTGGTCGGCCATCCGTTTGATGAGCGGGCGTCCGATTAATAAGATGGCACTGATGAACATGACGAGCCCAATCATCCAAATCCATCGGAGAGCAGTGAGTTCGAGAGTGGAGACATTCCCATCTCGAACGAACCAGGCCCCAATCAAGGTCAAAACCAGACTGAATCCACAGACACTATATAAAATACTGAGTATTTGACGACTGTTCAATTGTTCAATCCACTTGCTGATCATTCGTTCTACTTCCTTCCTTGAACATAAAAAACGATAGGTCATCTTTTCCTTGCCCTGAATTCTATGAGACCGGGAAGGGAAAATGAAACAATTTGCTTATACGAAGTGTTTAAAATCATATACACATAATGCGATTTACCCAAAATACATGAAATGTACACGTGTCAACCTGCTTTGCGTTGACATTGTCTGATGAAGTGATTATTTTGAAGTTAAGATAAAAAGGAGTGTGAGTCTATGCTATCGATTGAACCTTCTGCTTTGACTGAACGAGACACATATAAATTTTTGATTGGCAGTATTGTTCCAAGACCGATTGCGTTTGTCACAACACAACATGGGGACGTGATTAATGCCGCCCCGTTTAGCTACTTCAATGTAGTCGCATCCAATCCTCCGCTCGTCTCTGTCTCGGTTCAACGAAAAGATGGCGTGATGAAAGACACGGCGCGTAACGCACTCCGTACGAATGAACTGGTGATTCATGTCGTAGATGAGACGAACGTCATCAACGTGAACGAAACGGCCGCCAACCTTGCGTCAGATGAGAGTGAGCTATCTCGTACGGACTTTACGCTTCAACCGAGTGATGTGATTTCAACGCCAGGGGTCAAAGAAGCGAAAATCCGTTTTGAATGTGTGCTCCATCATCACTTGCCGATTGAACATGACGGAAAAACGACTGCCGATCTATTGATTGCACGAATTGTCCGTTTTCATATTGATCGAGAGTTATACAGTCAAGGACGCATCGATGCCAAACGGCTAGCGCCTGTCAGTCGGATGGCGGGCAATAGTTATGCGACCCTTGGGGAACTATTTGATGTGAAGCGCCCAGAATAATCGATAAACGTGCCCGTTTTTTCTAAAGAACGGACACGTTTTTTGGGTAAAGAAATAGGAAGCGCATTTGGGTGCGGTATTTCTTTCTTTCCGATACTCGCTTGTGTCACAATAAAGTCAGAACATTCTAACTTTCAGTCATCCTAGACCAGAGAAAAAAGGGGAGTCCGTCATGTACCGTCCAACTGTCCAATCGATTATTACCGCTATTGAAACCGTGATTGTCGGAAAAGAAGAAGTCATCGCAAAAAGTCTCACTGCCTTGCTAGCAGGTGGGCATGTATTACTTGAAGACGTACCAGGAGTGGGGAAAACGATGCTCGTTCGTACGTTCAGTCGAGCGATTGACTTAGATTTTAAGCGCATTCAATTCACGCCGGACATGCTGCCATCCGACTTGACCGGGATTTCGATGTATAACCAAAAAACGAGAGAATTTGAATATCGACCAGGTCCGCTCATGGGTAACATCATTTTAGCGGATGAAATCAACCGGACCTCACCGAAAACGCAATCGGCTCTTCTCGAGGCAATGGCTGAGCGAAGTGTGACAGTGGACGGGGAGTTGAAAGTGTTACCGTCACCTTTCTTCGTCATGGCGACACAAAACCCGATTGAGCATGAAGGGACGTATCCGTTACCGGAAGCACAGTTGGATCGCTTCTTACTTAAAATCGAGATGGGCTATCCGACGTTCAATGAAGAGATTGCGTTGTTGTCACGTTTTGAAAAAGAAGAGCCGCTCGAGGCGCTTCAGAGCGTGATCACGAAGCAAGAAGTCGAACTGATGCAACGTGAAGTGAGAGACGTACATGTGTCGAGTGCGGTCAAGCAGTACATCGTGCGACTGGTACATGAGTCGCGAAAAGATCCGCATACGTATTTAGGCGGGAGTCCGCGAGCCACACTTGCGTTGATGAAAGCAGCACAGGCATGGGCGTATATCCATAATCGTGATTTCGTCTTGCCGGATGATGTGAAGGCGATGGCGACGAGCGTGCTCGGACATCGCGTCCTTTTGACAGCGGAAGCGCGATATAAAGGAAAGTCACCAAATCAGTTGATTCAAGATTGGCTGGATACGTTACCTGTCCCGATGGATCGTGAGGTCAATGAAGTATGAAAAACTGGATGAAGCTGTTCGTTGTATGGGCGGCGGCATTCGGATTGTATGCATTTGCCCGCATCGAAGGCAGTATCGTCGCCTCAACATTATGGTGGTCGTTCGTCGTGTTGACCGTCTACTGGACGCTCTTTATGATTTATCCGGTCACGGCGGCAAACGTATTGCGTCGTGTGACGACGAAGCGACTTGTCTCTGGACAAACGATGGACGTCGAGTTACGAATTGAACGGAAGTATCCCTTCTTAATTGGGATGGTCACGTTAGAGGAACGATTGCCACAACGTTTGACGGATGAAGACAAGACGATTGTCGTTCCGGTTGACCGTTTTTTCCGGCAGGCAGAAGTCGTCCAGTATGAGGTCGGGGCGATCAAGCGTGGGATTCATGTCTTTGACCGCACCGTGCTCCATGTACGCGATGT
The DNA here is from genome assembly GCF_018617095.1 of Exiguobacterium sp. s83. Taxonomy (GTDB): domain Bacteria; phylum Bacillota; class Bacilli; order Exiguobacteriales; family Exiguobacteriaceae; genus Exiguobacterium; species Exiguobacterium profundum. Next base: position 89,385 of record NZ_JACSJP010000005.1, read on the forward strand.
GTTCGGTTTGTTCGACCGGAAGCGGACGTTGCGACTCGAAACGGTCGTCGAGGTGTCGCCTGCCGAATTGCCGTTTGATTTACCTCGAGACGAACATGTCGGCGGTCGTGGGGAACAATATCGTCAAATGCGGACGTATACCGAAGTGGCCAATACGACCAGCGGAGTTCGGGAGTATGCGGCAGGGGACCGAATCGGACGGATTGATTGGAAGGCATCCGCACGTCGAGGGAACTTGATGACCAAGACGTTTGACCAGGAACAAGAGAAGAAGCTCTCACTCGTATTCGTGCCTGCCGTCTCTGCCGGGTATGAAGAGGCGTTTGAACGTTCCCTTTCCTTACTCGTTGGGGCGATTCGTCAGTTAGAACGAAAAAATCTGCCGTTTGAACTTTACGTCATCGAAGAGCAGGTGCGACTGTTCCATCTTCCCGACCAGAGTGCGGAAGTCGGCCATTACTTGTTGACCGCCACGCCAGAAGCCGAGGGGCGTCTCGTCGAACGAGTGAAGCAAAATCTGCCTCAACAAACTGGAGATTTGATTTTGATCAGTCCGTTTGAAACGACGTCCATTCGAGAGTTGATGCACGAGACACAAGGTAGCTATCATCTCTACACGGCAGTAAATGAGGTGACGGTATGAAGACATGGGTAACCCGAATCGTCTATACGGCGCTTGCCGCCTATTTGTTGTCGTTCTGGATTGAGCCGATTGTCGGAAGTACGACGTTCGATGTGACGTGGCCGTTTTACTTCCTGCTTATCGTGCCGATGTTTGCCAGTCTTCTGCCGTGGGCTGCTTTCCTTGGGATCTCGCTTCTTCATTTCCTCGTCATCTTGTATGTCCATCATGGCAGTATTCTGGACTGGTTTGGGCTATGGATGGAAGATTTGATGGGTGTCATGAGCGGTGAGCTGCCGAATGAAGCAATTTTCTTCTCTGCCATGGCGCTGATTGGCTTGCTGTTCGCCGTGCTCGTCGGACGAACCTATCCGAGTTACAGTTTTGCACTTGGGATGATTGTCTCGACACTTGGGGTTATGGCTTATTTTGATACGTGGACGTTGTATGACGGGGAAGGCAATATCCTGTATGCCATCGTCACATCGCTCCTCTTATTATTTGTCACCGATTTGGCGAAACGACCGAGTCAATCGCTCGTCCGATTCGTCAGTATCGGACTACTCCTCAGTGTCGTCGTGGCTCTCGCAAACGCTTCGCCAACGCTTGAAGGCGATTGGTCTGACCGGATCACTACGAGTTTCCGGAATGCGACGACGGAAGGAGATGGGAGTGGCCCAGGCCGAGTTGGGTATGGAGTGAACGACGAATCGCTAGGTGGTCCGTTTGAACAGGACGACGGCATCGTCTTCATCGCTCGCGGCGTGCCGGCCCGCTATTGGCGCATCGAATCCAAGGCGATTTATACGGGGAAAGGTTGGGTTGAGGCACCGGTCCTTGACTCGAACTACAATCGTGGTCAGTTGGTGGACTCGGAAGTGGATACGACACCGGAACAGGCATTATTACGTTTTGAGCGCCGACAACCGTTCGTTCCTTATGGTGGAGAATATCCGCAAGCCATCGAAACGGAGTCCGGTACCGAATTTCGAGTTGGTGACATCGAGCGGGCGTTCCCGAACGAGACGATTACGATGCAACCGTCCGGAAAGATTGTATTTGAAAATGAGGAACAATCGACTCCGCGGACGATCCAACTTCGTTATAGTGTCCCGGCTTTCTCTGAAGAACAGCTTGCATTAAATGAAGAAATCACGTCGCTCACGGAAGAAGAGCAACAGGTCTATTTACAGCTACCGGAATCGTTGCCAGAGCGTGTACGAAATTTAGCCGCTGACATTACGGCGGAGAGTGAGACACCGAACGAGAAGGCGGAAGCGGTAGAAGCGTATTTCCGAAATGGAGAATTTCAATACGATACCGAAAATGTGGCACAACCGGAGGGGGACACGGATTATGTTGACCAGTTCCTGTTCGACACACAAATCGGGTATTGCGATAACTTCTCGACGTCAGCTGCCGTGTTGTTGCGTGCGAACGGCATACCGACGCGTTGGGTAAAAGGGTTTACGATGGGTGACACACGAGGGGTCGTTCAAGGTGAAGAAGAATATACGATTCGAAATCGTCACGCCCACTCGTGGGTCGAGTATTTCATTGAAGGCGCGGGCTGGGTTCCGTTAGAAGCGACAATCAGTTTCTCGGACGCCAACTTATTGCAGATGGAACGAGAAACGGATACGGAAGATACGACACCGGCTGCGAACGATCCCCAAGCAAATCAAGACAACGATACGCAAAACCGTCCGCAAGAAGATTTGTTGATCGATGATGTGACGACAGGTGATGTTCAAGAGGAGGCGCGCAACATGCCCGTGTGGGGATGGATTGTCATTCTCTTCCTCGTGGTGATCCTCGTTTGGAATCGTAAAATCATCGCGCGTCAAATCATGTATGTCTGGTGGATGAGTCGTCCGCTCACGGATGGGCGTCTCGTCTCGATGCACCGCTATTTGATGAAACGACTGCGTGCGAACGGATTTAAAATTGATGGACGTACGCCGTCAGAACTCGCTAAAGAGGTCGATGCCTACTATGAAACGAATGATATGACCCGTCTGACGGCTTTGTTTGAGCAAGTTGTTTACGCAGAACAAGAGCCAAATTCAAAATATAAAGAATATTGGAAAATCATGATTCGTCGAATTATGAGTTGAAGTGATGAGATGCATCAAGTAAGATAGACGCATTAGTTAGATAATTGAACATGGCATTCCTTCGTATATACTCGTGAATTGGCGCGAGAGTCTCTACCGGACCACCGTAAATGGACCGACTATGAAGGAGCACGTTTCGTATACAAAGAAAAGGGCGTGCTTCTTCTTCGGTTTGGGTTGATCTGGGGGAGGGGCGTGTCCTTTTTTTGAGGAGAAGGCAGAAAGGTGGAGATTTCGTGAAAGTAGAACAAGAAATGATTTTGGTGCTTGATTTTGGTGGTCAGTATAACCAGTTGATCACACGTCGTGTCCGTGATCTTGGCGTATACAGCGAGTTGCATTCACATAAGATGACGGCAGCGGAGATTCGCGAATTGAACCCGATCGGCATCATCTTCTCGGGTGGACCGAACAGCGTATACGCGGAAGGTGCATATCGTTGTGATCCAGAGATCTTTGAACTGGGTATTCCAATCTTCGGGATCTGCTACGGGATGCAACTCATGACACATCACTTCGGTGGTCGTGTGGAACGTGCCGCTCATCGTGAATACGGAAAAGCGACATTGTTCTCAACGCCGGAAGCATCAGCGATTTATAACGGGCTTCCAGTCGAACATACAGTATGGATGAGCCACGGTGACCTCGTCATGGAAGCACCGGAAGGATTTATCGTCGATGGAACGAACCCGTCTTGCCCGGTCGCTTCAATCAAAAACGATGAGTTGAAAATGTACGGTGTCCAATACCATCCAGAGGTTCGTCACTCGGAGTATGGAAACGACATCTTGAAAAACTTCATCTATGAAGTATGTGGTGCCAAAGGCGAATGGTCGATGGAAAACTTTATCGACCTCGAAGTGGAGAAAATCCGTGAAATCGTTGGCGATAAGCAAGTTCTTTGTGCGCTTTCGGGCGGTGTCGACTCTTCTGTCGTGGCCGCACTCGTTCATCGCGCAATCGGTGACCAGTTGACGTGTATGTTTGTAGACCATGGTCTCCTTCGTAAAGGGGAAGCGGATAGCGTCATGAAGACGTTCGCGGACGGATTCAACATGAAGGTCATTAAAATCGATGCACAAGAACGTTTCTTGACGAAACTGGCTGGTGTCTCGGACCCTGAGCAAAAACGTAAGATCATCGGAAACGAGTTCATCTACGTATTTGATGAAGAAGCATCGAAACTCGTCGATATGGACTTCCTCGCACAGGGGACGCTCTACACAGACATCATCGAGAGTGGGACAGACACAGCACAAACAATCAAATCACACCATAACGTCGGTGGATTGCCAGAAGATATGAACTTCACGTTGATCGAACCGCTCAACACGCTCTTTAAAGACGAGGTCCGTGCACTCGGTACAGAACTCGGTCTTCCTGACTATATCGTTTGGCGCCAACCGTTCCCAGGTCCAGGCCTTGGAATTCGTGTCCTCGGTGAAATCACGGAAGAGAAGTTAGAGATCGTGCGTGAATCCGATGCGATTCTACGTGAAGAAGTGAAGAAAGCTGGACTTGAACGCGACATCTGGCAATACTTCACGGTGCTCACGCCGATTCGCTCGGTCGGAGTCATGGGTGACGAGCGTACGTACGACTATGCTGTCGGTGTCCGTGCGGTCACTTCAATCGATGGCATGACGTCCGATTGGGCACGTATTCCATGGGATGTGCTTGAGAAGATCTCTGTCCGGATTGTAAACGAAGTCAGCCACGTTAACCGTGTGCTGTATGACATTACGTCTAAGCCACCTGCAACAATTGAATGGGAATAAGCTGAACAGAGGGGATATCCCCTCTGTTTTGTCTTAAAACCGAACATTCACGTTTTTTATCGATGTAAAATCCGTGAATTTAGTTGACATTCTATTTTCACGCTGATACGATAAGAACGTTCTTATTATAACCGAACAATTATAAAATATTTTGCCGTATAATGTCGGGGATATGGCCCGAGAGTCTCTACGAAATCACCTTAAATGATTTCACTACGGCGAGACATAGATGAGGGTGTATGCCCTCGTATGTTTCGCGTGGGGTCCTCGGTCATTTGCCGGGGACCTTTTCTCGTTTTACGGCGAGCACAAGGAGGAAAACAAATGAGCACACAGCTCAAGCAAGAACAGCAACAACCATCAACAACGAGTCGGATCGATCGTTACTTCCAACTCACAGCACTCGGTACGAGTGTCCGCACGGAACTGATCGCAGGATTTACAACTTTCCTCGCGATGGCGTACATTCTTTTCGTTAACCCGAACATTCTTGGGGCAGCGGGTATGGACACAGGAGCGGTCTTCGTGGCGACAGGTCTTGTTGCAGTCGTCGGTTCATTGACGATGGGACTTCTCGCGAACTACCCGATTGCGATTGCGCCAGGTATGGGCCTTAACGCGTTCTTCGCATATAGCGTCGTCATCGGGATGGGTATTTCTTGGCAAACGGCTTTGTCAGGTGTACTCGTATCAGGTCTCTTCTTTATCGCATTGACGTTATCAGGAATTCGCGAAACGATTGTCAACGCGATTCCGGCTCCGCTCAAAATGGCGGTTGCTGCAGGGATTGGTTTCTTCATCGCGTTCATCGGTTTGAAAAACGCAGGCATCGTTGTCGCGAATGAAGCAACACTTGTTAGTCTTGGTTCGCTCGGAACGGGCACAACGCTTCTCGCGGTATTCGGTCTTGTGGTCAGTGCCTTGCTCATGGCGCGCGATGTAAAAGGTGGTATTTTCATCGGGATGTTGTTGACGGCGATTGTCGGAATGATCTTCGGTCTCGTGCCAACTCCGACAGCCATTTCAGATGTCGTGTCGATGCCGCCGAGTATGTCATCTACATTCGGTCAAGCCATCATCAACTTCGGTGACGTCTTCACGCTTCAAATGCTCGTTGTCATCTTGACGTTCTTCTTCATCGATTTCTTTGATACAGCAGGAACGCTCGTCGCGGTAGCGCGTCAAGCTGGGATCATGAAAGAGAACAAAGTACCACGTGCGAGTAAGGCGTTGTTAGCTGACTCGACAGCGACGGTGGCAGGTGCAATCTTCGGAACATCTACAGCGACTTCATACGTTGAATCGTCAGCAGGTGTCGCTGCTGGTGGACGCACAGGGTTAACAGCTGTCTTCGCAGGATTATTCTTCGGGTTAGCATTGTTCTTCTCGCCATTATTGGCAGTCGTGACGGCGCCAGTCACGGCTCCGGCACTCATCATCGTTGGAGTGCTCATGGCTTCGGCACTTCTCGATATCGATTGGAAAAAGATCGAGATTGCAGTCCCGGCCTTCTTGACGATTATCATGATGCCATTGACGTCATCAATCGCTACAGGAATCGGACTTGGGTTTATCCTTTATCCACTCATGATGATTGCAAAAGGGAAGACGAAAGAGATTCATCCGATCATGTACGGGATGTTGATCATCTTCTTGGCATACTTCATGTTCTTGCCACACGCATAAGTTCATTTGAAAAGCCGGCTCTGCTATTACGAGTCGGCTTTTTTGTATGCAGTATTTTCAGGAAGGAATGGGTCGTACATCGTCATCGCGTGATTTTCTGTGATGAACTCGTTTCGAAGATGTGTGCCATTCATTGAAGTGACTTCTCTAAATATCTGGTTATGTCGGATCGTCCCACCCCACCATTCACGGGTGAAATGATGGTTTTCTTCATATATACGATACTGTTCTTTATTCGGGATGTTCGAGCGCCATTCCCCGACGAGATGATCTCCCTCTATATATAGAAGGAGTTGATACGTTTGCGCCGTTTGGTTTGTGATTTGTAAGTCGAGATAATTATAAGAACATGTCGCACCACTCCCGAAAGGTTGGTCCCGTCGGTAATCTGGGAACACGTCGTAGCTGTGACGATAACGTTCGGTTACGGTCAATGGGCTATGTAAGGTGATCCAATAGATTAGATTGGACAGTTGGCATAGACCACCACCGATTCCTGAAGTGACTTTTCCGTAATGGAGAATCATTCCGTCGACGTATCCTTTACGTTTCGTCGGCTTGCCGATCATCTTCCAATAGGAGAGGACGTCGTTCGGAGTCAGGATAGAGCCGTTCAGTTTGGTGATTGCAATCTTCAGATTGATAACCTTGTTATGTTGAACTTCCATGTCGACATCTCGGAGTTGGCGATATAGAGGAGTGCGGTGTGTATGGATCAGATATGGCATCGGGTCAGGATTTCGCTTTGAAACATATTTTCGTTTATCCGTCATCCATTCAAGTCGTCTCTTTAACGTATATACTTGGGTACCGGACCATATTCTGAGCGGTGAACGTTTCTTAGGCCGCTGTAAATCAGATTGCATCATGAAGGGCTCCTTAAAGGTTTATAGTCGTTATTAGATATAGCTGTATTCTTTAGAGTGATTTATTCTTCCTTCAAGGAGTTGGGATTCGAACTTTGGATGATGTAGAAAAAGATTTAAAAGTTTTTTTAGGATAATGCTTGCAAGATCAAAAAGCAGGTGATATAGTTATCTCTGTTGCCAGCGACAAACGTTGAACAAACGAAAAAGTTGTTGACATCAAAATGAATTAAATGTTATTATCATTTAGTCGCCAAGAGCGGCAGACGAACTTTGAAAACTGAACGATGAGGCAAAAATAAGTTTTACCATTTTTGAATGAAGCGCAAGCTTCGTCAATTTAA
>NZ_JACSJP010000006.1:0-53554 GCF_018617095.1 Exiguobacterium sp. s83
CGCCAGCGTTCGTCCTGAGCCAGGATCAAACTCTCCAAAGAATTTGATATAGCTCTTAAATTGACGAAGCTTGCGCTTCATTCAAAAATTGTAAAACTTATTTTTGCCTCATCGTTCAGTTTTCAAAGACCAATCGTTGTCGTGTTAGCGACTTTTTAATAATAGCGATTTGACTTATTAAAGTCAACCACTTTTTATTATTTTTTTCGCTTCCTGAAGTTTGTTTCGTGAACAACATCAGCGACGTTTATTAATATATCAGCATCCTAAAAAATCGTCAACTGTTTTTCTAAAAAAACTTTATTTTTTCTTTTTACATGACTGAAAGAAAAAACGGTCGTGGATTAACCCCTGAGAAGGAGTAATCCACAACCGCTTGATCATTATGACGACTTAGAAGACATCTGTTTCTTTGTTTTCTTCTTCACTGTTTCTGATGAAGTCGACTCCACAACTTGTCCAGTCTGTTGGAAGCGATGAAGCATTAATACCTGATAAGCGTTCGCAAACACCAATGTGGCTAGTGCCGGCCAGAGCAATGGAATCTCGTCCGTTGTTTGCAGAGCTGGAATCCATTCAATTAACGTAATGACAGTCATTAAGAAAAGTGTCGGGATGAAAGCACTCCTATTTGTTTGTTTCGCCTTACTCGCAGCAACGACCCAAGCGACAATGAGTAACACAAGCATCTCACCGATATAACGCCACATGTGATCATTACCGAATGCGAGCATCCGTAAGTAGACGGCATCAAAAATCGCAAAAGCGATTAGTAACACTTGAACGCGATTCCATAGACGTGGCCCTCTAAACAAGTCGAGTCCGACTCGATGAATAATCAAATAGGCAAAGAAACCCATCATGCTGATTCCCGTCCATGTACTCGAATAACTAAGCGCCGTGACAATTGCCTCCCAGGACTGACTGACCAAATAACCCGGGTTCGCCAATAAATTCATCAGGAACCCGAACAACGTCCCGAATACGAGCGTTGTCCAAAACAAACGTAAAAAACCTTGTACTTTCATCTCTCACCGATTCACCCTTCTATTTGTTTAATGACTGCTTGCGCCAACTCATCATACGTATGCTCGAACGGATGTCCATCCCGATAGACAGAAGGTGCAAAGTCCTCTTCATTGTCGTACGGTTGGCCGAGCGGGATTTGAGCAAGTAGCTTACTCTTCAATGCTTCTGAAAGCTTTTCTCCACCACCGTAACCGAATACGTATTCTTTTTCACCAGTTAGCTTACTTTCGAAATAAGCCATGTTTTCAATGATACCTAATAGTTTGTGGTTCGTTTTGATTGCCATCGCTCCGGCACGAGCCGCAACGAATGCTGCTGTCGCATGAGGTGTCGTGACAATCAATTCCTGACATGATGGGAGCATCGAATGGATATCGAGCGCGACATCCCCCGTTCCCGGCGGTAAGTCGAGCAAGAGATAGTCAAGATCGCCCCACTCGACGTCATTAAAGAAGTTATTTAACATTTTCCCGAGCATCGGTCCACGCCAGATGACCGGCGCATTGTCTTCCACGAAGAATCCCATCGAGATGACTTTCACGCCAAAACGCTCGACTGGAATGATCTTCTCGCCGCGAACAACCGGTCGTTCCTCGATGCCGAGCATATCTGGAACACTGAAGCCGTAAATATCCGCATCAATCAACCCGACCTTTTTACCCGCTCGCGCAAGCGCGACAGCCAAGTTGACGGATACTGTCGATTTTCCTACGCCACCCTTACCAGAAGCGATGGCGATAAAGGTCGTCCCTGAGTTTTCACGGAGGATTGCCGGTTTCGTCGCCTCTTTCAAACTTTCATCATTCAATGCCTCAAAGCGAAGCCCGACCGTCTTAAAGCCTTTCCCCTTGAGCAACGTGACGATTTCTTGTTGTAACTGAAGCTGTTCCCCGCTCCCTGTTTGTCCGAGTGCCACTTTTACACTGACATAGTCTTCTTTGATTCGAATGTCTTTTACTCCTGCTGTATCTCCAAGCGTTCGGTTGATCGTCGGATCAACAAGCCCCGCCAATTCCTCGCGTACTTGCTCTACTGTAAGCATATTGCTTCCCCCTTCTAACTGTTTCGATATCAGTATATCAAAAAAAGCGTTTTCTTGACGGGTTCGGAATCGACTATTTCAAACAAAAAACTCTCCACCCGAAAGGATGGAGAGTTCGAACCACATCGCGAAGATTAACGCTTCGAGAATTGTGGTGCGCGACGTGCTGCTTTAAGACCGTATTTTTTACGTTCTTTCATACGAGCGTCACGAGTTAAGAAGCCTTTTTCTTTGAGGCTTGGACGGAATTCTGGGTCCGCTTGAAGAAGCGCACGTGATACGCCGTGGCGAATTGCTCCAGCTTGTCCAGTGTATCCACCACCGTTAACGTTAACGATTACATCGTATTTACCTTCTGTTTCAGTCAATACGAGTGGTGATTTAGCCATCATGATCAAAGTCTCATGACCGAAGTATTCTGAGATATCGCGGCCATTTACAACAACTTTACCGTCACCTGCAACGAGGTGAACGCGAGCCACCGAGTGTTTGCGGCGGCCTGTTCCGTAGTAACGTACATCTGCCATCGTTTAGTTCCTCCCTGTGTCTCGATTAACCGCGAAGTTCGTAAACTTCTGGTTTTTGTGCTTCGTGCTTGTGTTCAGCTCCAGCGTAAACGTGGAGTTTGTTGAATTGTTGACGACCGAGTGATCCTTTTGGAAGCATCCCTTTGATCGCGAGTTCAAGCATACGCTCTGGACGTTTTGCGAGAAGCTCTTTTGCAGTTTGTGATTTCAAACCGCCTGGATGACCTGAATGACGGTAGTAGATCTTGTCATTCAATTTGTTACCAGTCAATTTGATTTTCTCAGCGTTGATGATGATGACGTGGTCTCCGCAATCAACGTGTGGTGTGAAAGTCGGCTTGTGCTTACCGCGAAGAAGTGAAGCTACTTCACTAGTCAAACGACCAAGTGTTTTGCCTTCTGCGTCGATAAGGAGCCATTTGCGTTCTACTTCAGATGCTTTAGCCATGAATGTTGTGCGCATGTGGAATACCTCCTAGAAATGTCTGTTCACTTAATTTTTTGATGCTTTATCATAATCCTAGTTTACGGGGCTAAGATTGTGGTTCATCTCTAAATTTGAAAATGAAATGCCAATGAATATAATACGATTTTATAAGGGGAATGTCAATCTACTTTTTCATAATTCACATTCCACAAATACAAACCGTGTGGGGGGGCGGTAATCCCCGCTACGCGGCGGTCCTTCGCCTCTAGCATTTGTATGATATCTGCGGGCTGATACTTCCCTCTCCCCACCTCGATGACCGTCCCTACCATGATGCGGACTTGGTTGTATAGAAAACCCGAGCCAACGAACCGGAATATGATCTCGTCCCCCATCTCGAGCACTTCTGCTTCGTAGATAGTGCGGACCCGATCTTCGACTTCTGCCTTTGTCACAGAGAACGACGTAAAGTCGTGGGTCCCAATCAACCGCTCCATCGCTTGACGCATCGCCTCGAGGCTCAGCTTATACGTCACGGTCGCAGCATAATGCCGACGAAACGGATCCTCAGTCTGACGGATATGGTAGCGATACTCTTTTCGCTTCGCACCGTAACGTGCGTGAAACGTATCATCCATTTCTTCCGCCTGTTTAACGAGGATATCGTCTGGTAGCATGGCGTTTAACGCTTTGACGAAACGCTCAGCCGGCATCTCTAACGACGTATCAAAGTGAATCACCTGCCCTAACGCATGGACGCGAGCGTCTGTACGACCTGAGGCGACGATTTTCACCGGATGACGATGCATACGTGCCAAGACAGATTCAATCTCCGCTTGAATGGTATTGCCATTCGGTTGTACCTGATATCCCGCATAATGTGTCCCGTCATAGGCGACAATCAGTTTAATTCGTCTCATCCAATCCCTCTCAATCCAAACAAAATGAGTGTCAACGCGACAAAAATGAGCAATACGGCTGTGTCTCGCGTTTGCCACTTCATCTCACGCAACCTCGTCCGCCCTTCTCCCCCACGGTAGCCGCGGGCCTCCATGGCCGTAGCGAGGTCCTCAGCACGTTTAAACGCGGAGATGAACAATGGGATCAAGAGTGGGATGACCCCTTTTAAGCGGGATTTCCAAGGTCCACTCATCAAATCGACCCCACGCGCCTGCTGAGCTTTCATAATCCGGTCCGTCTCATCCGCAAGCGTCGGTAGGAAACGGAGTGAAATGGAAAGCATCAACGCAATTTCGTGGGCCGGCACACGAATCCGTTCGAATGGCCGTAGCCCCGCTTCAATCGAATCGGTCAATTCCATCGGTGTCGTCGTTAACGTCACGAGTGTCGTCAACATGACGAGATAAAAGAAGCGAAGCGAGACAATCAGCCCCATTCGAATTCCTTCCGAATAAATCGCAATCGGTCCTAATTCGAATAGAAGTGTCCCGTCTCGATTGAATAACAGTTGTAAGATCAACGTGAAGACGATCAAAAATAAGATCATGCGAAGACCGTTCCATAAATAGCGCCACGATAACTGTGACAGTTTGACCGCAAACAACGTGAACGCGAGTAAAAATAAATTCGTCCATAAGTTGTCAGCTAAAAAAACAACTGGGATGAATCCTAAAATGAAGAGCGTCTTGGCACGCGCATCAAGGGAATGAAGCCACGAATGTCCGGGTATATATTGACCGATAATCATGTCGCTCCCCCTTTCAGCCGTTCCGCCACCCAATCCGCCAGCTCGCTCTCGGTTCGTACGAGCGGGATGGACGTTTCTCCAAGAACCGGTGCCATGTCACGAGCGAATCGTAAGACGTGCGGGATGTCGAGCTGGAGACGTCGCACCAGTACCTCGTCTTGGAACAATTCAAACGGGTCCCCATCAAACGCCACCTGACCACGCTCCATCACGATGACGCGCTCCGCATAGGCGAGTACATCATCCATGTCATGCGAGACAAGGATCAACGTAAGGTTCAACTCTTCTCGTAAACGTTTGAATAAGGCGAGCATGTCTCGTCTCCCAATTGGGTCGAGACCCGCTGTCGGTTCATCGACAATGAGCACATCAGGCCGGCTCGCTAAAACACCTGCAATCGCGACACGGCGCATCTGCCCTCCTGAAAGATCAAACGGCGAACGGTCCCATAACGTTTCATCCAAGCCGACGAGACGAAGGGCCTCGTGGGCTCGCTCTTTCGCTTCGGCATCTGTCGCGCCAAAGTTGCGCGGACCGAACATGACGTCGCGTTCGACCGTCTCTTCAAACAATTGGTGCTCTGGATATTGAAAGACGAGCCCAACGCGACGCCGAAGCGGCAAAAGATTCTGTTTCTTGTCACGACGCGTCCGAATCGGGGTGACAATGATATCATCGACCACCACACGTCCGTCAGTCGGGCGCAATAAGCCGTTCATATGTTGAACGAGTGTCGATTTCCCTGAGCCAGTATGCCCAAGAAACGCAACAAGCGCTCCCGACGGAATGGTTACATTCACATCGCGCAGCGCGGTTCGTTCAAACGGAGTATTCATTTGGTATTGATATGTTACTTCTTCAATGCGTATCGGCATAGATGGTTCACCAACTCCGAATGTTGTAGCATCAGACGATCGAGTGGAATGCCACGTGCCTTCAGTTCGAGTTGCATCCGAACGATAAACGGGACATCTAGTTGAATGTCACGAAGCGTATCTGGATGTTGAAACACGTCTTCAGGTGTGCCGGTCATCGCAATCTTGCCTTTCGACAATGCAATGATACGGTCAGCAAACAACACTTCGTCGAGCTCGTGTGTAATGGCGACAACGGTCATCCCTTCCGAGACGAGCTGTCGTACCGTTTGTAATACCTCTTGTCGCCCGATTGGGTCGAGCATGGAGGTCGCTTCATCGAGCACGAGGACACGCGGGCGCATTGCGAGAGCCGCAGCTATCGCAACGCGCTGCTTTTGTCCACCGGATAACTGATGCGGTTCACGGTCCGCTAGTTCCGATAATCCAACGCGCGCTAGACTGTCATCAATTCGACGAACCATTTCTTGACGTGGAAGTCCCATGTTTTCGAGAGAAAATGCCACATCATCGCGCACGGTCGCCCCGACAAATTGATTGTCGGGATTTTGAAAGACGACCCCGATCCGCGTTCGAACGTCCCACACGTCTGCGGCGTTCGACGGATCGAGTGTCTCTACGCGAACTTCCCCCTGTTCAGGAATGAGAAGTCCGTTCCACAACTTCGTCAGTGTCGACTTGCCAGAACCATTATGGCCGACAATCGCAAGCCATTCCCCTTTATATACATCGAGCGATAGGCCGTTAAGCGCCGGCTCAGACTGTCCAGGGTAATGAAATACGACATCTCGTACCATAATTTGTGATTCCATAGGTCGACTCCTTTCTGATGTGGAAACAGGGCAATACGTCACCGCATGCCCTGTTGACTGCCTAATGAATTAGACGAGTTCGATGATTACAACTTCTGCACCATCACCGCGGCGTGGGCCGACTTTCATGATGCGCGTGTATCCACCTTGACGTTCAGCGTAGCGTGGTGCCACGTCTTCGAACAATTTTTGGATTGCGTCTTTTTCTCCAGCGTTCTCCTTGCGAACGAATGAAGCTACTTGACGACGGGCATGAAGATCGCCACGTTTCCCAAGAGTGATCAATTTTTCAACGACTGGGCGAAGTTCTTTCGCTTTTTGTTCAGTTGTTTGAATGCGCTCGTTGATGATTAGGTCAGTTGCAAGATCACGCAAAAGCGCCTTGCGTTGCGAGCTTGTACGGCCAAGTTTCGAATAAGCCATTACATTTCCCTCCTTCGGTTGAACTTAGTCTTCTTTACGCAAGCCCAAACCGAGTTCGTCCAACTTGTGTTGAACTTCTTCGAGTGATTTACGTCCGAGGTTACGAACTTTCATCATCTCTTCCTCTGATTTGTTTGCGAGTTCTTGAACAGTGTTGATGCCAGCGCGCTTCAAGCAGTTGTACGAACGAACTGAGAGATCGAGTTCTTCAATCGTCATTTCGAGTACTTTTTCTTTTTGGTCTTCTTCTTTCTCGACCATAATTTCTGCGTTGAGAGCCTCATCTGTCAAACCAACGAAGATGTTCAAGTGTTCAGTCAAAATTTTAGCCCCTAATGATACAGCTTCTTCCGGACGAATTGAACCATCTGTCCACACGTCTAACAAAAGCTTATCAAAGCTAGCGTCTTGACCGACACGTGTTTTATCTACTTCGTAGTTCACGCGTTGAATCGGTGTATAGATCGAATCGATTGGAATGACCCCAATCGGCATATCATCACGTTTGTTATCTTCTGCCTGGACGTAACCACGACCACGGCGAGCAGTCAAACGCATGCGAAGCGTCGCATTGTCAGCGAGAGTCGCGATGTGGAGCTCAGGATTCAAGATTTCAACGTCGCTATCATGGGTAATGTCTGCCGCAGTGACAGCACCGGCACTTGAAACGTTAATCTCAAGCGTTTTCTCTTCTTCCGAGTACACTTTAAGTGCCAACTTCTTGAGGTTGAGTACGATTTGAGTGACGTCTTCGACAACACCGTCAATCGTAGAGAACTCGTGAAGCACGCCATCGATTTGAACCGCTGTTACCGCTGCACCTGGGAGCGATGACAATAGAATTCGACGTAGTGAGTTACCGAGAGTAGTGCCATATCCACGTTCAAGCGGTTCTACTACGAATTTACCAAACGTAGCGTCCTCGCTGATTTCGACCGTTTCGATCTTTGGTTTTTCAATCTCGATCATCTGAACCCCTCCTTGAGTATATCCTGCCGTGCAGTTTGAGCTGCTAAAGTATAAGCTGTCGTGCTAGGTAAACCCCTCACACGCTCAAGCGATTATACGCGGCGACGTTTTGGAGGGCGGCAACCGTTGTGCGGAACTGGAGTTACGTCACGGATTGCAGTAACTTCGAGACCAGTAGCTTGGAGCGCACGGATAGCCGCTTCACGTCCAGCACCAGGACCTTTAACGTTAACTTCTACTGTACGCATACCGTTGTCCATTGCAACTTTCGCTGCAGTTTCAGCAGCCATTTGCGCTGCGAACGGAGTCGATTTACGTGATCCTTTAAATCCAAGGTTACCAGAAGTAGCCCATGAGATCGCGTTACCTTGCGTATCAGTGATTGTGATAATTGTGTTGTTGAATGTAGAACGGATGTGTACCACACCGACTTCAACATGTTTTTTAACTTTACGTTTAGAACGTACGTTTTGCTTACGTTTCGCCATTGTTCAATTCCCTCCTTTACTTCTTCTTGTTCGCTACTGTACGGCGTGGGCCTTTACGAGTACGCGAGTTGTTCTTCGTGTTTTGACCGCGAACAGGGAGACTACGGCGATGACGGATACCGCGGTATGCGCCGATCTCGATCAAACGTTTGATGTTAAGTGAAACTTCACGACGAAGGTCACCTTCAACTTTGATTCCGTCAATTGCTTCACGGATACGGTTGAGTTCATCTTCAGTAAGGTCGCGTGTGCGTGTCTCTTCAGATACGTTAGCAGCCTTCAAAATTTCTTGTGCTTTTGTTTTACCAATACCATAGATGTATGTGAGCGAAATAACGATACGTTTTTCGCGTGGAATATCTACACCAGCAATACGTGCCATGTGTGCACCTCCTCTGAAATTAACCTTGTTTTTGTTTGTGTTTCGGGTTTTCGCAAATTACCATTACTTTACCCTTACGGCGAATAACTTTACATTTTTCGCAAATCGGTTTTACCGACGGTCTTACTTTCATGAGTATACCCTCCTCCTGGAAAAATCGGAGTTACTTATAACGGTACGTAATCCGCCCGCGAGTCAAGTCGTATGGAGACAACTCAACAGTTACGCGGTCACCTGGAAGGATCCGAATGTAGTGCATCCGAATTTTCCCTGAGACGTGCGCGAGCACCGTGTGGCCGTTTTCTAACTCCACTTTAAACATTGCGTTCGGAAGTGGTTCGACAACAGTGCCTTCCACTTCAATGACATCTTGTTTCGCCATCATTTATTCCCCTTTCTATATGAAAATCTTTAGGAGCACAGACGATCTATTGCCATCTACTGTGAGAGAAGGATCCAGAACGGATCAGTATGAAACAATAGAGCCTCATTCACCGGAATCGAGTTTCGTTAAAATCTCGTATCCATCGTCTGTGATGGCGATGGTGTGCTCAAAGTGGGCGCACATGCTACCGTCCACGGTGACAACTGTCCAGTTATCAGCCAGTGTTCGAACATAGCGTTGACCAGCATTAACCATTGGTTCAATGGCTAACGTCATCCCAGTCTTCAGGCGCGGCCCTTTCCCCGGTGGACCATAGTGTGGAATTTGCGGTTCTTCATGCAAATTTTGTCCAACACCATGACCGACGTATTCGCGGACGACAGAAAAGTCATGTGATTCAACATATGCTTGAATCGCATGCGAAATATCTGTCAATCGCCCTCCAGCCTTGGCGTGCTCCAATCCTTTATACAGACTTTCTTCGGTTACGTCAAGTAGCCGCTGTGTCTCTTCTGAGATTGTTCCCACTGGATAAGTCCAAGCGGAATCTCCATGGTATCCATTATAGTAGGCACCGATGTCGATTGAGATAATATCTCCATCCTTCAATACCCGTTTTCCTGGAATGCCATGAACAAGCTCTTCGTTCACCGAAGCGCAAACACTACCGGTAAAACCGTTATAGCCTTTGAACGATGGCGTCGCACCTTGGCTGCGAATGTAATCTTCCGCAATCCGGTCGAGCTCAAGCGTCGTGATTCCTGGTTTAATGTGCTGTTTGAGCACCTGGTGCGTTCGAGCAACAATTTGCCCAGCCTCACGCATAATCGCAATTTCACGAGGCGTCTTCGTGATGATCATTCAGTATCACCGAGTAATGCTTTGACATCGGCATATACGACATCGATTGGACGATCTCCATCCAATGTACGAAGATACCCTTTTTCAGCGTAAAAGTCAATGAGTGGTTTCGATTGCTCGATGTTGACGTCAAGGCGACGGCGAACCGTTTCCTCTTTATCGTCTTCACGTTGCATGAGTGCCGACCCATCCACATCACAGATGCCTTCCACTTTTGGTGGGTTGAAGATCACGTGATATGTCGCACCACACGTTGGGCAGATCCAACGACCTGTCAAGCGTGGAACGAGAATTTCCGCATCCACATCGATGTTGACGACGTGGTCAATCTGTTTCCCCAAATCTTTAAGCAAACTTTCGAGTGCCTCTGCTTGAGCAACAGTACGCGGGAATCCATCGAGTAAGAAACCTTTTTCTGTGTCATCTTGGCTAAGACGTTCACGTACGATTCCGATTGTTACCTCGTCCGGTACGAGTTCGCCTTTATCCATGAATGACTTGGCTTCTTTACCGAGTGGCGTTCCGCCTTTGATTGCCGCACGAAACATGTCGCCTGTCGAAATGTGAGGGATTTGGTACTCTTCTACGATTTTAGCCGCTTGAGTCCCTTTCCCAGCACCCGGTAAGCCCATGAGTACTAGATTCATCTCGGTTAGCCTCCAGTTTTGATTTTCACGAAGGGCTTGTAAACACGACAGGAAGGAAGGGTCAACCCTTCCTTCCGCTTTAACGGATAAAGCCTTTATAGTGTCGTTTTACAAGTTGACTTTCGATTTGTTTCATCGTGTCGAGGGCTACCCCGATGACGATCAACAAGCTCGTTCCTCCGATTTGAACGGAAGTTGGAAGACCGGCAAGCTTAATGAAGATTGTCGGCATGATCGCCACGAGCGATAAGAAGATCGCTCCGAAGAAAGTCAATCGATACAGCAACTTCGTGATGTACTGTTCTGTTTGCGCCCCAGGACGAATCCCAGGAATATAACCACCTTGCTTCTGCAGGTTTTCTGCCATTTGCTCAGGGTTGACCTGAATAAATGTATAGAAGTAGGCAAACGCAATGATTAACGCAACGTAAATCGACATTCCGATTGGCGCCGTCGTGTCAAAGTACGTCTGTAATTTTTGCGTTGTCTCCGGCGAAGCAATGAAGCTTGCAACAGTTGGTGGTGTTACCATGAAGGAAATCGCGAAGATAACCGGGATAACACCTGCTGCGTTTAGTTTGATTGGCAAGTGCGTTGACTGACCGCCCACTGGGGTACGGTTCGCCGTGCGTTTTGCATATTGGATTGGAATTTTGCGTGCCGCTTGTTGAACATAAATGATCCCAACCGTCACAGCCAAAATAACAAGTGCCAATACAACCAAGTAAACGATATTAATGAACAATGCATCTCCAGCGTTTTGGAGTTTTGTTTCATAAATCTGCGTGAAGATTCTTGGGAACCCTGCGACGATACCGGCGAAGATAATAATGGAAATACCATTCCCAACACCTTTCTCCGTTGTCATTTCACCAAGGAACATCAAGAACGCTGTACCCGCAGTGAGTACAATCGCGATCACAAAGTAAGTTGCCGTTCCCCACATCTCATTGACGAGACCTGGGTAGAGGCGGTTAAATCCAAACGACAGTGAAGTCGCTTGGACAAAGCCTAAGATGATCGTCCCATAGCGCGTGACCGTCGCTAACTTTTTACGGCCCGCCTCTCCTTGTTTAGCCCATTCGGCAAACTTTGGAACGACGTCCATTTGTAAAAGTTGCACAACGATCGATGCCGTAATGTACGGCATGATCCCCATTGCGAACAAGGAGAAGTTCTGTAAAGCATTTCCTCCAAACAAGTTCAAGAAGTCAAGAAGACCTCCTGAGTCAAAACGCAACACATCCGTATTCACCATCGGCACCGGGATATGAGCCCCGATGCGGAAAATGATGATGATTGCGAGTGTGAAGAGAATACGCTGTCGAATATCTTTCACGCGCCACATATTGGAGATCGTCTGAAACATCAGATCACCTCAACTGTACCGCCAGCTGCTTCGATTGCTTCTTTCGCTGCACCGGAGAACTTGTTGGCTTTTACAGTCAATTTAGTTTCAAGCTTGCCGTTAGCAAGGACCTTGATTCCGTCTTTAGCAGAGCTGACAACACCAGTCTCGATTAAGAGTTCTGGAGTAACTTCAGTACCTGCTTCGAAACGGTTAAGCGTGTCTAGGGAAACAACCGCGTACTCTTTACGAGTTGGGTTGTTGAAACCGCGTTTTGGAAGACGACGGTAAAGTGGGTTTTGTCCACCTTCAAATCCTGGACGAACGCCACCGCCCGAACGAGCTTTTTGACCTTTGTGTCCACGACCAGAAGTTTTACCGTTACCAGTCGCCATACCGCGACCGACACGGTTACGTTCGTGACGTGAACCTGGAGTTGGCTTCAATTCATGGAGTTTCATAGTGGCACCTCCTTATT
Source organism: Exiguobacterium sp. s83 (assembly GCF_018617095.1). GTDB lineage: Bacteria > Bacillota > Bacilli > Exiguobacteriales > Exiguobacteriaceae > Exiguobacterium > Exiguobacterium profundum. The sequence continues at coordinate 12,402 of NZ_JACSJP010000006.1, forward strand.
TATTAAAATCTTTATTATTCGTTGATTTCTTTTACAGTCACAAGGTGCGACACTTTGTTGATCATACCGCGCATCGCGACGTTGTCTGGGACAACGACCGTTTGATGCATTTTGCGAAGACCGAGTGTACGTACAGTAACACGCTGATCTTCCGGACGACCAATTGTGCTGCGTGTGAGGGTGATTGCGAGTTTCGCCATGTCTAGTTCCCTCCCTTAGTTAAGAAGTTCTTCTACGCTTTTACCACGTAGTTTAGCAACTTCCTCTGCTTTTTTGAGCTCAGTCAAGCCCTGTACCGTCGCACGGACGATGTTGATCGGTGTGTTTGAACCTAACGATTTCGAAAGGATGTCACCTACACCTGCAAGTTCGAGCACCGCACGAACTGGACCACCAGCGATAACCCCAGTACCTTCAGAAGCTGGTTTCATGAATACACGACCTGCTCCGAATACTCCTGTGATTTCGTGTGGAATTGTTGTACCAACCATAGGTACTTGTACCATGTTTTTCTTAGCGGCTTCAATAGCCTTGCGAATCGCTTCTGGCACCTCTTGTGCCTTACCTGTACCGAAACCGACGTGACCATTTTTGTCACCTACGACTACGAGAGCAGCAAAACGGAAGCGGCGGCCACCTTTTACGACTTTCGCGACGCGGTTTACGGTAACAACGCGTTCTTCAAGTTGTTCCATGTTAACGTCTAACTGGCGCATCGAGTGTCCCCTCCTTTTTATTAGAATTTAAGACCTGCTTCACGAGCTGCTTCTGCAACAGCTTTGACGCGGCCATGATAGAGGTATCCACCACGGTCGAACACAACTGTGTCGATACCTTTCTCGAGTGCACGTTCTGCAGCAAGTTTACCAACAGCTTTCGCTGCTTCAACGTTACCGCCATTTGTAAGATCGAGAGCTTTATCTTTCGAAGATGCAGACACAAGCGTTGTTTGTGCCGCGTCATCGATAAGTTGTACGTAAATGTGCTTGCTCGAACGGAATACGTTCAAACGTGGACGAGCTGCTGTCCCCGTGATCGTACGACGTACGCGAGCATGACGTTTTTTACGAACTGCATTTTTATCTGCCTTTGTGATCATTTATGCCACTCCTTTCCGTTCATTTCGTGACGAATTACTTACCAGTCTTACCTTCTTTACGGCGAATACGTTCATCAGAGTAACGAACACCTTTACCTTTGTAAGGTTCTGGAGCACGGTACGAGCGGATTTGAGCAGCAACGTGACCGACGCGCTCTTTGTTAATCCCTTTTACGATGATTTGCGTGTTTGAAGGAACTTCGATTTCGATACCTTCCTCAGCAACGTACTCGATTGGGTGCGAGTAGCCGAGGTTGAGGACGAGTTTGTTACCTTGCTTCGTAGCACGGTAACCAACCCCCGAGATCTCAAGTGTTTTTTGGAATCCGTTCGACACACCTTGTACCATGTTGGCAATAAGGGCACGTGTCGTACCGTGAATTGTGCGGCTTTCTTTCGATTCGTCTGGACGAACAACCGTCAATTCGTTCTCTTCAACTTTGATTTCCAATGCCGGGTTAGCTGAAAGCGAAAGTTCACCTTTAGCACCTTTTACTGTGACCGTGTTGTCATTAGCAACTGTTACAGTAACGCCAGCAGGAATCGTAACTGGTTTTTTACCAATACGTGACATTGATTACACCTCCGTTCTTGTTAGAAAAGTGACTTACCAGATGTAGGCGATCACTTCGCCGCCGACTTGTTGTTGGCGAGCTTCTTTATCAGTCATAAGACCTTTAGATGTCGAAAGAACTGCGATTCCGAGTCCTCCGAGTACTTTAGGTACTTCATCAGCTTTTGCGTATACGCGAAGACCTGGTTTCGAAATACGTTTGAGACCAGTGATTACACGTTCGTTGCTTGCTCCATATTTAAGGAAAAGACGAAGTGTACCTTGTTTAGCGTCCTCGATATATTCAACATCGCGAATGAAACCTTCACGCTTAAGGATTTCAGCGATCTCACGTTTAATGTTCGAAGCTGGAAGCTCCATTTTTTCATGGCGAACCATGTTAGCGTTACGGATACGTGTAAGCATATCTGCAATAGGGTCTGTCATTACCATGCGATGTACCTCCTTTCACACTGTTAGTGGATTACCAGCTTGCTTTTTTAACACCAGGGATTTGACCTTTGTATGCAAGATCACGGAACTTGATACGGCTGATCCCGAATTTACCCATGTAACCATGCGGACGACCTGTGATGCTGCAACGGTTGTGCAAGCGTACAGGTGACGAGTTACGTGGCAATTTGCTGAGTCCGATATAATCGCCTTCAGCTTTCAACTTCGCACGCTTTTCAGCGTACTGGGCAACGAGTTTCTCGCGTTTAAGTTCGCGATTAACCATTGACTTTTTAGCCATGTTGTCGACCTCCCTCTAGATTATTTTTGGAATGGCATACCGAGAAGTGTGAGCAATTCACGTGCTTCTTCGTCTGTGTTTGCTGTTGTAACAACAACGATGTCCATACCGCGTACTTTAGATACTTTATCGTAATCGATCTCAGGGAAAATAAGTTGCTCTTTCACGCCAAGCGTGTAGTTACCGCGTCCGTCGAATGCTTTCTTCGATACACCGCGGAAGTCACGTACACGTGGAAGTGAAACAGTTACCAATTTGTCGAGGAAATCGTACATGCGCTCGCCACGAAGTGTAACCTTCGCACCGATTGGCATACCTTCACGAAGTTTGAAACCAGCGATTGATTTCTTCGCTTTCGTTACGAGTGGTTTTTGACCTGAAAGAATTGTTAATTCTTCAACTGCCATATCAAGTGCTTTCGAGTTCGAAACAGCGTCACCTACACCCATGTTGATGACAACCTTTTCGACTTTCGGTACTTGCATGACCGAGTCATAGTTGAATTTATCCATCATCGCTTTCACGATGTCGCTTTTATACTTCTCTTGCAAACGGTTCATAGTCGAATGGACCTCCTTTCGTCACGTTCTTCTTATTTATCGAGTGATTCGCCCGATTTCGCGACACGAACTTTTTTACCATCGACTACTTTGAAACCAACACGAGTTGGTTTGCCAGTTTTAGGGTCGAGTGGCATTACGTTCGAGACGTGAATTGGTGCTTCGATCTCAAGGATCCCGCCTTGTGGATTCGCTTGTGAAGGTTTCGCGTGTTTTTTCATCACGTTTACGCCTTCAACCACTACGCGGTTTTTGCTTGGCATAGCTTTGAGGATAACCCCTTGCTTGCCTTTATCTTTACCAGACATTACCTGGACTGTATCGCCTTTTTTAACATGCATCGTTTGCGCACCTCCTTATAGGATTGAAATTGGAAATTAAAGTACTTCCGGTGCCAACGAAACGATCTTCATGAATTCTTTTTCACGAAGTTCACGTGCAACTGGCCCGAAGATCCGTGTGCCGCGTGGGCTCTTGTCATCTTTGATAATGACTGCTGCGTTCTCATCGAAACGGATGTACGAACCATCTTTACGACGAGCGCCGCGTTTTGTACGAACGACAACTGCTCTGACAACGTCACCTTTTTTAACAACGCCACCTGGTGTTGCTTGTTTTACCGTTGCGACGATGATGTCACCGATGTTTGCAGTCTTACGACCAGAACCACCGAGAACTTTAATTGTCAACAGTTCACGCGCGCCAGAGTTGTCTGCTACTTTCAAGCGAGATTCTTGTTGAATCATGCGAGTGTACCTCCCTCCGGATGTTTAATAAATCCGAACTGTTATTAGATGATTACTGATTCTTCTACTACTGTTACAAGACGGAAACGTTTGTCTTTAGAAAGAGGACGTGTTTCCGCGATGCGAACGATATCGCCCACTTTAGCGACGTTGTTCTCATCGTGTGCTTTATATTTCTTCGTGTAGTTTACACGTTTGCCATAAAGTTTATGACGAACCTTTGTTTCTACTGCGACGACGATCGTTTTGTCCATTTTGTCAGACACGACGCGACCAGTGAACACTTTACGGTTGTTGCGTTCCATGAGTGTTACCTCCTCTCAAGAATCCGATGTAATTAGCCGTTGTTGATGCCGAGTTCGCGTTCACGAAGAATCGTTTTAGCACGCGCAATCGACTTGCGTACTTCACGGATACGAGCAGGATTCTCAAGCTGACCTGTAGCAAGTTGGAAGCGAAGGTTAAAGAGTTCTTCTTTCCACTCGCCCACTTTACCGTTGAGCTCTTCAGTTGTTGATTGACGGAGATCAGTTGCTTTCATTCGTATCACCACCATTTTCTTCACGTTTCACGAACTTACATTTTACTGGAAGTTTGTGCGATGCAAGACGAAGTGCCTCACGTGCCACTTCCTCAGATACACCTGCGATTTCGAACATTACTTTGCCAGGCTTAACTACAGCTACCCAGCCTTCTGGAGCACCTTTACCCGAACCCATTCGGACTTCGAGAGGCTTTTTAGTGTACGGCTTGTGTGGGAAGATCTTGATCCACACTTTACCACCACGTTTCATATAACGTGTCATTGCAATACGTGCTGATTCGATTTGACGGTTTGTAATCCAGCTCGCTTCGAGAGCTTGGAGACCGAACTCACCGAAGTGTACAGTTGTGCCGCGTTTAGCGTTCCCGCGCATTTTACCACGGTGTACACGACGATATTTCACGCGTTTAGGTAACAACATAGTGTGTTGCCTCCTTCCTGAAAGAGTGTTTATTATTCAGCGTTTTTCGCTGTGTTGTTTTTTGTTGGAAGAACTTCACCGTGGTATAACCAAACTTTTACGCCGATTTTACCGTAAGTTGTGTCAGCTTCAGCTGTTCCGTAGTCGATGTCGGCACGGAGTGTGTGAAGTGGAACTGTTCCTTCCGAGTACTTCTCTGAACGAGCGATATCAGCGCCACCAAGACGACCAGAAACTTCTGTTTTGATCCCTTTGATGCCAGTACGCATCGAACGTTGAATAGATTGTTTCATTGCACGACGGAATGATACGCGACCTTCCAATTGACGAGCAATGTTTTCTGCTACAAGCTTCGCAACAGCGTCAGCGTTTTTCACTTCAACAACGTTGATGTGAACGCGTTTTCCGTCAGCGATTTTTGTAATGTGTTTACGGAGTGATTCGATTTCAGAACCACCTTTACCGATTACCATACCTGGCTTCGCAGTGTGAAGCGAAATGTTCACGCGGTTTGCAGCGCGTTCGATTTCAACTTTAGAAACACTAGCATCCTTCATTTTGTTTTCGATGTATTCACGAATAACGAAGTCTTCATGAAGGAGATCAGCGTAGTCTTTCTCAGCGTACCAACGCGAATCCCAGTCTTTGATAACACCAACGCGAAGACCGTGCGGATTTACCTTTTGACCCACTACATATCCCTCCTTATTTCTCAGTTACCACGATGTGGATGTGGCTTGTGCGTTTGTTAATACGGCTTGCGCGACCCATCGCACGTGGGCGGAAGCGTTTGAGTGTTGGACCTTCGTTTACGTAAGCTTCTGTTACAACGAGGTTCTCAATGTTCATATCGTAGTTGTGCTCTGCGTTAGCAATCGCTGATTTTAATACTTTTTCAACGACTGGCGATGCTGCCTTGTTCGTGTGAGCAAGGACAGAGAGCGCTTCGCCGACTTGTTTCCCGCGAATTAAGTCTACAACGAGACGTGCTTTGCGAGGAGCAAGACGGACCATATTAGCTGATGCTTTAGCTTGCATGGATTTGACCTCCCCTCAAATTACCGTTTCGTTTTCTTGTCTGATCCGTGACCTTTGTAAGTGCGTGTTGGAGCGAATTCACCAAGTTTGTGACCAACCATGTCTTCTGTCACGAATACTGGTACGTGTTTACGACCATCGTGCACACCGAACGTGTGACCCATGAATTCTGGGAAGATCGTCGAGCGACGTGACCAAGTTTTGATGACTTGCTTCTCACCAGATTCGTTGAGTTTGTCAACTTTAGCGAGTAAGTGGTGATCTGCGAATGGACCTTTTTTCAAGCTGCGACCCATGTTAGAACCTCCCTTTGGAATGATTCGGGAACGGCCCTTTCGAACCGCCCGAGAATCATGTAGTAATTATTTCTTACGGCGACGAAGGATGTACATGTCGCTCGATTTGTTTTTCTTACGAGTCTTAAGACCAAGAGCTGGTTTACCCCAAGGAGTAAGTGGGCCCGAACGACCGATTGGCGCACGACCTTCACCACCACCGTGTGGGTGATCAACCGGGTTCATTACAGAACCACGTACTGTTGGGCGTTTGCCTAACCAACGTGAACGTCCTGCTTTACCGATGTTTACGAGTTCGTGTTCTTCGTTACCAACTGAACCGATTGTCGCGCGGCAAGTGCCGAGGAACAAGCGTGATTCACCTGATTGAAGACGAACGATGACGTACTTGCCGTCACGTCCTTGGATTTGTGCCGATGCACCAGCCGCACGAACTAGCTGACCGCCTTTACCAGGCTTAAGCTCGATGTTGTGGATTGTTGTACCGACAGGGATGTTTACGAGTGGAAGAGCGTTCCCCACTTTGATATCCGCTTCAGGACCAGACATGATTTCCATGCCTACTTTGATGCCCTTAGGAGCGAGGATGTAACGTTTCTCACCATCTACATAGTTGATGAGTGCGATGTTTGCTGAACGGTTTGGATCGTATTCGATCGTTGCTACGCGTCCTGCAACGCCATCTTTGTTACGTTTGAAATCGATGATACGGTATTTACGCTTGTGACCGCCACCTTGGTGACGAACAGTCAAGCGACCTTGGTTGTTACGTCCGCCTTTTTTCGAAAGCTTTTCAGTTAACGATTTTTCAGGGCGATTCGTTGTGATCTCTGCAAAGTCGAGAGATGTCATGTTACGACGACCGTTAGTGGTCGGCTTAAACTTTTTGATTGCCATCGAGGATTCCCTCCTTTTCTTCTAAGGTAGTTAATTAACCGAGGAAGTCGATTGTGTTGCCTTCAGCAAGGGTTACGATCGCTTTTTTACGACGAGCTGTGTAACCAGAGTGACGACCGACACGTTTCGCTTTCGGTTTGTAGTTCATTGTGTTTACCGAAGCAACTTTCACGTTGAAGATTGTTTCGATAGCGTGTTTCACTTGCGATTTAGTCGCTTTTACGTCGATTTCGAAAACGTATTTGTTAGCTTCCATGAGGCTAACTGAACGCTCAGTGATGATCGGACGTTTGATGATATCGTATGCTTGAGCCATTATGCAAGCACCTCCTCTACCTTCGCAACCGCATCTTTAGTGAAGATGACTTTGTCGTTAGCAACGAGGTCAAGAACGTTTACGCCTGCTGCGTCGATCACAGTCACTCCTGGGATGTTACGAGCTGCGAGAGCGATAGTCTCATTGTAGTCCGCTGTGACTACAAGAGCCTTACGTTCTACTGATAAGCTGTTGAGTACAGCAGCCATATCTTTTGTTTTTGGTGCATCGAAAGCAAGGCCTTCGAGGACGATGAATTCGTTGTTTTGTACTTTCGACGAAAGAGCCGAGAGAAGTGCTAAACGACGAACCTTCTTAGGAAGTTTGTAAGAGTATGAACGTGGTGTTGGACCGAAGACTGTACCACCACCAACCCATTGTGGTGAGCGGATAGAACCTTGGCGCGCACGACCAGTTCCCTTTTGTTTCCATGGTTTACGGCCGCCACCGCGTACTTCCGAGCGACCTTTCGTATCGTGAGTACCTTGACGGCGTGATGCTTGTTGCATGACGATTGCGTCGTAAAGTACTGATTCGTTTGGCTCGATTCCGAAGATGGCTTCTGCCAATTCGATTTCGCCAACTTGTGAACCTGTTTGGTTAAGCAAAGCTACTTTAGGCATTCGTAATTCCTCCTTTCCGTGCAGTTAATTAGTTACCTTTGACCGCTGATTTGATGATGACGTTCGATTTACGAGCGCCTGGGATAGCACCTTTCACGAGGAGAAGGCCACGTTCCACATCAACTTTAACGACTTCAAGGTTTTGAATTGTTTTACGCTCTCCACCCATTTGACCAGGAAGAAGTTTCCCTTTAAATACGCGGTTAGGAGCGACAGGACCCATCGAACCAGGACGACGGTGGTAGCGCGAACCGTGAGCCATTGGTCCACGTGATTGTCCGTGACGCTTGATCGCACCTTGGAATCCTTTACCTTTCGATGTACCTGTTACGTCTACTAATTCACCTGCAGCGAAAATGTCTGCCTTAATCTCTTGACCGATTTCGTATCCTTCTACTGAAGTACGAACTTCTTTGATGAAGCGCTTAGGTGTCGCGTTTGCTTTCGCAGCGTGACCTTTTGATGGTTTGTTTTGACGTGATTCTTTGATGTCTCCGAAACCAAGTTGAACTGCTTCGTAACCGTCTGTGTCAACTGTTTTAAGTTGAAGAACGACGTTACCTTCTACAGCAACTACTGTTACTGGTACAACTTCGCCTGCTTCGTTGAAGATTTGAGTCATACCAAGTTTTGTTCCTAAGATTCCTTTAGCCATGAGATACACCTCCTGTTAATAATTAATTGTCTCTTCTGGCTAGTATCTACTATATGAAGAATTAAAGTTTGATTTCGATGTCTACACCTGATGGTAACTCGAGACGCATAAGCGAATCGACTGTTTTCGGTGTTGGGTTTACGATGTCGATCAAGCGTTTGTGTGTACGCATTTCGAACTGCTCACGAGCATCTTTGTACTTGTGAACCGCACGAAGAATCGTGTAAACCGATTTTTCAGTTGGGAGCGGGATTGGACCCGATACCTTTGCACCTGAACGCTTCGCAGTGTCAACGATCTTCTCAGCTGATTGATCGAGAACGCGATGGTCATATGCTTTTAAACGAATACGAATTTTTTCATTTGCCATGTTTGTTTCCCTCCTTTGTCGCCTACTTTAAAAATAGACAATTCTCCGCGGAAATTTCCACACCGGCCATGGCAATGCTGCCTGGCGTGTCATAACCTCCCGCTTCAACGCAGCGTGCTTGTGTCAGCAGAGGTATCCGATCATTGCAAATCAACGATTGGACCCGTTTTCTGCTGTAAAGTCTCTCACCACTCGCACAAACACTTAATCATTATATCTAATCTGGTCATGGAATGCAAGATTAGATTTTTGAAGTTGCTGGTTGTCTGATGAGTTGCTCAACGTTCCCTAATGTAACAAGATTCGCGAGCTTTTGCAAGCAAAAATTCATTCTTTTATTGAACTATTTTTCAAACGAACTCCCATGTCAACTCGACCTAGCGTTTCATCACCTCTCCAAAACGCTCTGTCACCCCTTCTATGACTGATTGTGGCGCTCGTTTTAAACAGTCTTGAACAATTCCTTCATTAACACTGTGCGTCTTGAAATAGCGGAGCAATGACGCTAATTTATCCTTTCGTCCGATGACCGTGTAAAGGACGACCCACTCTTCTAGGTGCATCCATTGTCCATCTGGTTCAATGAAAGGATGCGTATAGATTCCGTCGGTACACTTCATTCGGAAACTAGACATGACGTCCACATCTGTTCCCTCGAATATATACTCTCCAAAGTAGGTCGTTACGTATGCGTCGTGAGGATCTGATGGTTTCTTCTCCCCAGCACGACTAAGTACACGATCGATTTTTTCAAACTGGTCCGGTTCAACAAAAACATCGATGTCATTCGTTACCTCGACGATGCCATGATGCTTCAACAGCTCAGAACCGCCAATGCGATACTCAATCCCATTCAAGCGACAAATCGTCTCTAGTTGCTTCAGCATGACGCCACTCCTTTCTCGTATGCCTCATCTTACCATGTTGTGATAGAAACACAAAAAAGCAGCCCGCATATTGCGGACTGCTTAATGTTGTTCAGTTGAATCAATAGATTACTCGATGATTTCTGTTACTGAACCAGCACCTACAGTACGGCCACCCTCACGGATAGAGAAACGTGTACCGTCTTCGATCGCGATTGTAGAAATCAATTCGATCGTCAACTCGATGTTGTCTCCTGGCATTACCATTTCAGTACCTTCTGGAAGGTGAACGATACCTGTTACGTCAGTTGTACGGAAGTAGAACTGCGGACGGTAGTTCGCGAAGAATGGCGTGTGACGGCCACCCTCTTCTTTAGAAAGAACGTAGATTGATGCTTTGAATTTAGAGTGTGGTGTGATTGAACCTGGCTTAGCAAGTACTTGTCCACGCTCGATGTCGTCACGTGATACACCACGGAGAAGTGCACCGATGTTGTCGCCAGCTTCAGCATAGTCAAGAAGCTTACGGAACATCTCTACACCAGTACATACAGTTTTCTTCGTTTCTTCTGTAAGACCAACGATTTCGATCTCGTCGTTGACGCGGAGAACACCACGCTCAACACGACCAGTCGCTACAGTACCACGACCAGTGATTGAGAATACGTCCTCAACAGGCATCATGAAGTCTTTTTCAGTGTCACGAACTGGTTCTGGGATGTACTCATCAACAGCGTTCATGAGTTCCATAACTTTTTCTTCCCACTGAGCTTCACCGTTAAGTGCGCCAAGTGCAGAACCTTTGATTACAGGGAGGTCGTCGCCTGGGAAGTCGTATTCAGAAAGAAGTTCACGGATTTCCATTTCAACGAGTTCGAGAAGCTCTTCGTCGTCTACCATGTCAACTTTGTTCATGAATACTACGATGTAAGGAACACCTACTTGACGTGAAAGAAGGATGTGCTCACGTGTTTGTGGCATTGGGCCATCTGTTGCAGATACAACGAGGATCGCGCCGTCCATTTGAGCAGCACCAGTGATCATGTTTTTAACATAGTCAGCGTGTCCTGGGCAGTCAACGTGTGCGTAGTGACGCTTGTCAGTTTCGTACTCGATGTGAGCTGTTGCGATTGTGATACCGCGCTCGCGCTCTTCTGGAGCACCATCGATTTGGTCGAACTTAGTAGCTGTTTTACCTTGTGCACGTGAAAGTACAGCAGAGATTGCTGCAGTCAAAGTTGTTTTACCGTGGTCAACGTGGCCAATTGTACCAACGTTAACGTGCGGCTTAGAACGGTCGAATTTTTCTTTACCCATTCTAGATTCCTCCTCTATTAAACGATTAGTTTTATTTAACTAGGAAGACGTAGGCTACTTTTAACATACGTCTTCCTTAGCTTACAACAATCAATCTAGCGATACAACCGTTATTAGCCGTTCGCTTTTTTGACGATTTCTTCAGCGATTGATTTCGGTACTTCTTCGTAGTGATCGAAGTGCATCGAGTACGTTCCGCGTCCTTGTGTACGTGAACGAAGTGATGTTGCGTAACCGAACATTTCTGAAAGTGGAATCATCGCTTTAACGACTTGTGCGTTACCGCGAGCTTCCATACCTTCTACGCGTCCACGGCGTGACGTGACGTCACCCATGATGTCACCCATGTATTCTTCTGGGATAACAACTTCAACACGCATCATTGGCTCAAGGATAACAGCTTTCGCTTGGTCCTTAAGTTGTTTAACCGCCATCGAAGCAGCAACTTTAAACGCCATCTCGTTCGAGTCGACATCGTGGTACGAACCGAATACGAGACGAGCTTTAACGTCTACTACTGGGTAACCAGCGAGGATACCGTTTTCGAGAGCTTCTTCAATCCCGTTTTGAACAGCAGGGACGTATTCACGTGGTACAACACCACCGACGATCTTGTTCTCGAACTCGAATCCAGCGCCTTCTTCGTTCGGCTCGAATTCTACGACAACGTGACCGTACTGACCGCGTCCACCAGACTGACGAACGAATTTCGAATCGATCTTCGCAGCGCCACGGATTGTTTCACGGTAAGCAACTTGTGGTGCACCAACGTTAGCTTCTACTTTGAATTCGCGACGCATACGGTCAACGAGGATGTCAAGGTGAAGCTCACCCATACCAGAGATGATCGTTTGACCAGTCTCAGGGTTTGTTTCAGTGCGGAATGTTGGATCTTCTTCTGCGAGTTTCGCAAGAGCTTGACCCATCTTATCTTGGTCTGCTTTCGATTTAGGCTCGATTGCAACCGAGATAACTGGTTCTGGGAACGTCATTGACTCGAGAACGATGTTATCTTTCTCAGAGCAAAGCGTGTCACCAGTAGTCGTGTCTTTGAAACCAACAGCAGCGGCGATGTCACCAGCGAATACCATTGGAATCTCTTCACGGCTGTTTGCGTGCATTTGAAGGATACGACCGAGACGCTCACGCTTCCCTTTAGTCGAGTTCTTCACGTATGATCCCGCTTCAGCTGTACCAGAGTACACGCGGAAGAACGTCAATTTACCGACGTAAGGGTCAGTCATAACTTTGAACGCAAGTGCTGAGAATGGAGCTTCGTCAGAAGGCTCACGTGTGATTTCTTCTTCTGTATCGAGGTTGATCCCTTTGATTGACTCTACATCAACTGGTGATGGGAGGTAATCAACAACGGCGTTAAGCATGAGCTGAACACCTTTGTTCTTGAAGGCAGAACCAACGAGTACAGGGTAGAATTCAACGCTAAGTGTCGCTTGACGGATTGCAGCTTTCAATTCATCGATTGAAATCTCTTCACCTTCAAGGTACTTCATCATCAACTCTTCATTGAAGTCAGCAACACCTTCGATCAATTGACCGCGAAGTTCTTCAGCTTGGTCAGCCATGTCAGCTGGGAAGCCATCTGTTACTTCGATGTCAGTACCGAGGTCGTTGTTGTACATGTAAGTCTTCATTTCAACGAGATCGATGATCCCTTTGAAATCGTCCTCTGCTCCGATTGGGAGTTGGATCGCGTAAGCGTTCGCTTGAAGACGATCGTGGAGCGTCTTCACAGAGTACAAGAAGTCTGCGCCGATTTTATCCATCTTGTTGACGAATACGACACGTGGTACACCATATGTCGTTGCTTGACGCCATACAGTTTCTGTTTGTGGTTCTACACCTGACTGAGCGTCAAGTACAGCAACCGCACCATCAAGTACACGGAGTGAACGTTCAACTTCTACAGTGAAGTCTACGTGTCCAGGTGTATCGATGATGTTTACACGGTGGCCATTCCACTGTGCAGTTGTCGCAGCCGAAGTGATCGTGATTCCACGCTCTTGCTCCTGCTCCATCCAGTCCATTTGTGAAGCACCTTCGTGCGTTTCACCAATTTTATGGATACGACCTGTGTAATAAAGAATACGTTCAGTTGTTGTCGTTTTACCGGCATCGATGTGAGCCATGATCCCGATGTTACGAGTATTCTTTAGGGAGAATTCTCTTGCCATACTGGGTATTCTCCTTCCGCATGTTTGATTTTCGTGTGCGCGCACACGATATGATTATACCCGAAAGCCACTCCGTTAAGCCATGCTTGGCGGAGTGGACTTTACGATTAAATTACCAACGATAGTGAGCAAACGCTTTGTTAGCTTCTGCCATCTTATGCATGTCTTCGCGTTTCTTAACAGATGCACCAGTGTTGTTGGCTGCATCCATGATTTCGTTCGCGATACGTTGCTCCATCGTTTTTTCGTTGCGGAGACGAGCGTAGTTCACGAGGTAACGAAGACCAAGTGTTGTACGGCGCTCTGGACGAACTTCTACAGGAACTTGGTAGTTAGCCCCACCTACACGGCGTGCTTTAACTTCAAGTACAGGCATGATGTTGTTCATTGCTTCTTCGAACACTTCCATAGGCTCTTTGCCTGAGCGTTCAGCGATGATGCCAAATGCGTTGTAAATGATAGTTTGAGCTGTACCTTTTTTACCGTCTAACATGACACGGTTAATGAGGCGAGTTACCAATTTCGAGTTGTAGATCGGATCTGCGATAACGTCACGACGTTCTGCACGGTTTTTACGCATCCGAGTACCCTCCTTTCAAAATTTCAATTGTAGTTTAGTTGGCGAGAATTACTTCTTCGCAGCTTTCGGACGTTTCGTACCGTATTTAGAACGGCCTTGCATACGTCCATCAACACCTGCAGTGTCAAGCGCACCACGAACGATGTGGTAACGTACCCCTGGTAAGTCTTTTACACGTCCTCCACGGATAAGAACAACGCTGTGCTCTTGAAGGTTGTGGCCAATACCTGGGATGTACGCAGTCACTTCGATTTGGTTAGTCAAACGAACACGAGCATACTTACGAAGCGCCGAGTTCGGTTTCTTCGGAGTCATTGTACCAACACGTGTACAAACACCACGTTTTTGTGGTGAGCTCACGTTTGTTTGTGACTTGATGAAACTGTTGTAACCTTTGTTAAGTGCTGGAGAGTCAGATTTCACGACTTTCGATTTACGTCCTTTACGGACTAACTGGTTAATAGTAGGCATCTTTGAAGATCCTCCCTTCCTGAATGTTGCTATTTTCTAGTCCCACCGACCCGGGTGGTTCATTTAAGGTCATAACGAAACGTTTTTACGAGGCGTAGGCATTCCATGACCTCGCAAAAACGTGAGTTATACCTTGAAAGTGGCAATTGTAGCAGCCAAACCTTCCCGTAGAAAGTTCGGATGGACGTCCAAGTAGCTTGCCGACTGCTGGACATCGTTGTCATCGACAACAACCGATTGGCGGCACTAAATCATAGTAGCACCGCCAACCTGCGCTGTCAAGACGTATTTTACTCGACAGTTGTATCTTCGAGCGCAACTGGCGCCTCATCTTCTTTGAGTTCCACATCACGGTAGACAGCCATTCCAGTACCAGCTGGAACGAGTTTACCGATGATGACGTTCTCTTTAAGTCCGAGGAGATAGTCACGTTTCCCTTTGATTGCTGCATCTGTCAAGACGCGAGTCGTTTCTTGGAACGAAGCCGCTGAGAGGAACGAATCTGTCTCAAGTGAGGCTTTTGTGATCCCGAGAAGGACTGGTTTCGCAGTCGCTGGGTGTTTTCCATCACGAATCGCATCTTTACACGCTTCTTTGAAGACGCTGATGTCGACGAGTGATCCAGGGAGAAGCGGTGTGTCACCTGATTCGATAACTTTGACACGACGAAGCATTTGGCGAACCATGACCTCAACGTGCTTATCACCGATTTCTACCCCTTGCATCCGGTAAACTTTTTGAACTTCTTGGAGAAGATAGTTCTGAACACCAGATACACCACGGACGGCGAGCAATTCTTTCGGATCGATCGAACCTTCCGTGAAGACTTCACCGGCTTCTACTGTGTCGCCGATTTGAACGCGGAGACGCGCTCCGAATGGAATCGTGTATGAGCGAGTCTCACTGAATCCTTCGACCGTGAGTTCACGCTTGTCACGCGATTCTGTGAAGTCGATGACCGTACCAGAGATTTCCGAGATGACCGCTTGACCTTTCGGGTTACGGGCTTCGAATACCTCTTGGATACGTGGAAGACCTTGTGTGATATCGTCTCCGGCAACCCCACCTGTGTGGAAGGTACGCATTGTAAGCTGCGTTCCTGGCTCACCGATTGATTGTGCGGCAATGATACCGACGGCTTCCCCGACTTCAACATTTGATCCAGTTGCCAAGTTGCGTCCGTAACACTTCTTACATACGCCGTGTGACGTGTTACATGTGAAGGCTGTACGGATTTCAACTTTTTCAACACCCGCATCAACGATGATGCGCGCGATGTCTTCTGTGATCAATTCGTTCTTATCGATCAACACTTCGCCCGTTTCAGGGTGTGTGACCGTTTCGAACGATGTACGTCCGACGAGACGGTCGTACAAGCTTTCGATTTCTTCCGTACCTTCGCGGAGTGCAGAAACACGGATTCCGCGGTCTGTTCCACAATCCTCTTCACGGATGATGACATCTTGCGCTACGTCAACGAGACGACGCGTCAAGTAACCTGAATCGGCTGTCTTCAAGGCTGTATCGGCAAGACCTTTACGAGCCCCGTGAGTCGAGATGAAGTACTCTTGAACCGTCAGACCTTCACGGAATGACGATTTGATTGGAAGTTCGATGATGCGACCAGATGGAGCGGCCATCAAACCACGCATACCCGCAAGCTGCGTAAAGTTCGATGCGTTACCACGGGCACCTGAGTCAGACATCATGAAGATTGGGTTCAGGCGGTTGAGGGAT
Source organism: Exiguobacterium sp. s83 (assembly GCF_018617095.1). GTDB lineage: Bacteria > Bacillota > Bacilli > Exiguobacteriales > Exiguobacteriaceae > Exiguobacterium > Exiguobacterium profundum. Next base: position 28,437 of record NZ_JACSJP010000006.1, read on the forward strand.
TTCATCAATCGAGATTGAATTTCATCCTTCGCTTCGTTCCAAGCACGGACAACGCGCTCGTAACGCTCATCTTCAGTGATGAGACCACGACGGAACGACTTCATGATTTGGTCGACTTGTTTTTGTGCTTCGTCAAGGATTTCCTGTTTATCCGGAAGTACGATGATATCGGCAATCCCGACCGTCACACCCGCTTTTGTCGAGTGCTTGAAGCCAAGATCTTTCATCCGGTCAAGCATGCGGCTTGTTTCCGTCGTTTCAAACTTCTGGAACACTTCCGCGATGACTTTTCCAAGGAAACCTTTTTTGAACGGGTCGATGATTGGACGTGATGCGATTTCTTCCGCAACGTTCGCCCCTTTGTCGATGAAGTACTTGTCAGGCGTTGCTTCCTGTAAGTTTTCCATCGTCGGCTCGTTCAAGTATGGGAACGTATTTGGCAAGATTTCGTTGAAGATCATCTTACCAACTGTCGTAATGAGCAATTTCTCGTTCTGTTCGTCTGTGAACGTTGGGTTGTTGAGCGTACGCGCCGGAAGTGCCACACGCGAGTGCAAGTGGACATAACCGTTTTGGTAAGCAATCAACGCTTCGTTGACGTTCGAGAACACTTTCCCTTGACCGACGGCATCTTCACGTTCGAGTGAGATGTAGTAGTTACCGAGGACCATATCCTGCGATGGTGTAACAACTGGTTTTCCGTCTTTCGGGTTCAAGATGTTCTGCGCAGCGAGCATGAGAAGACGTGCTTCCGCTTGTGCTTCTGCAGAGAGCGGAACGTGGACGGCCATTTGGTCACCATCGAAGTCGGCGTTGTATGCCGTACATACGAGTGGGTGAAGGCGAATCGCACGACCTTCAACAAGAATCGGTTCGAATGCTTGAATACCAAGGCGGTGAAGTGTCGGGGCACGGTTCAAAAGGACCGGATGCTCACGAATGACTTCTTCAAGGACGCCCCAGATTTCAGGTTGCATCTTCTCGATTTTGCGTTTGGCGTTCTTGATGTTTGAAGCGATGCCGCGACCGACAAGCTCTTTCATCACGAACGGTTTGAAGAGTTCAAGCGCCATCTCTTTTGGAAGACCACACTGATACATCTTCAAGTTCGGACCTACGACGATAACCGAACGTCCTGAATAGTCGACCCGTTTACCGAGAAGGTTTTGACGGAAACGACCTTGTTTCCCTTTCAACATGTGTGAAAGTGATTTAAGCGGACGGTTACCAGGACCTGTTACCGGACGACCACGACGACCGTTGTCGATGAGGGCGTCAACCGCTTCTTGAAGCATACGCTTCTCGTTTTGCACGATGATGTTCGGCGCGCCGAGGTCGAGCAAACGTTTGAGACGGTTGTTCCGGTTGATGACTCGACGATACAAATCGTTCAAGTCAGATGTCGCAAAGCGTCCACCATCAAGCTGTACCATCGGGCGAAGCTCTGGTGGGATGACAGGAAGTACTTCAAGGATCATCCAGTCTGGATTGTTTCCTGAAGTGAAGAATGCATCGAGAACTTCCAAGCGCTTGATCGCACGTGTACGACGTTGACCTTGGACTGTTTTCAACTCTTCACGAAGCTCGCCTACTTCTTTTTCAAGATTAACGTCTTGAAGAAGTGTACGGATGGCTTCAGCACCCATGTCTGCTTTGAAGTCGCTACCGTATTTTTCACGATAGAGACGGAATTCTTTTTCCGAGAGAAGTTGTTTCTTCTCAAGCGGAGTATCACCTGGCTCTGTGACCACGTAAGATGCGAAGTAAATGACTTCTTCAAGCGCACGTGGTGACATGTCGAGAACAAGCCCCATGCGGCTTGGAATCCCTTTGAAGTACCAGATGTGCGAAACTGGTGCCGCGAGCTCGATATGGCCCATTCGCTCGCGACGCACTTTCGCTTTCGTCACTTCAACGCCACAGCGGTCACAAATGACTCCTTTATAACGGATACGTTTGTATTTCCCACAGTAACATTCCCAGTCTTTCGTAGGACCGAAGATTCGTTCACAGAATAATCCGTCCTTCTCTGGTTTAAGTGTACGATAGTTGATCGTTTCCGGCTTTTTGACTTCACCGTAAGACCACGAACGGATCTTCTCTGATGAAGCCAAGCCGATTTTCATATATTCAAATCGATTAACATCTACCAAGGGGCCGACCTCCCTTTTCGCCTTATTCCTCTTCCGTAACAGTCGGTTGAACGACTTGTTCTAACGCCGATGTTGCGTTCGGGATGTTGTCGTCATCTTCATCTTTCATTTCGACTTCTTCATCATCCGCTGACATCATCTTGACTTCCATACCGAGCGCTTGAAGCTCTTTGATCAAGACGCGGAATGACTCAGGAACGCCCGCTTTCGGAACGCTCTCGCCTTTCACGATGGCCTCATATGCTTTCACACGACCGACCGTGTCATCCGACTTGATTGTCAAGATTTCTTGGAGCGTGTAGGCTGCACCGTACGCTTCAAGAGCCCAAACTTCCATCTCCCCGAAGCGCTGACCACCGAACTGTGCTTTACCACCGAGCGGTTGTTGCGTAACGAGTGAGTATGGTCCTGTCGAACGAGCGTGAAGTTTGTCATCAACCATGTGCGCGAGTTTGATCATGTACATGACACCGACCGAGACGCGGTTATCGAACGGTTCACCCGTACGACCGTCATAGAGACGCGTTTTCGCATCTTTATCCATACCAGCCTCTTCAATCGTTGCCCATACGTCTTCCTCACGCGCTCCATCGAATACAGGTGTTGCCACTTTGATACCGAGCTTCTTCGCTGCCATACCAAGGTGGAGTTCAAGTACCTGACCGATGTTCATACGAGATGGTACCCCAAGCGGGTTGAGCATGATGTCAACCGGTGTACCGTCTGGCATGTATGGCATATCTTCTTCAGGGAGGATTCGCGAGATAACACCTTTGTTACCGTGACGTCCCGCCATCTTATCCCCTTCGTGAATCTTACGTTTTTGAACGATATAGACACGTACCATTTGGTTGACGCCTGGAGACAATTCGTCACCGTTTTCACGGTCGAACACTTTGACATCCAAGATGATTCCGTCTCCACCGTTTGGTACACGAAGTGACGTATCACGTACTTCACGTGCCTTCTCACCGAAGATTGCGTGCAAGAGACGCTCTTCCGCCGTCAATTCTGTAACGCCCTTAGGTGTTACTTTACCGACGAGGATATCGCCATCCTTGACTTCAGCTCCGATGCGGATAATTCCACGATCGTCCAAGTTACGAAGTGCGTCATCTCCGACGTTTGGAATATCACGTGTGATTTCCTCTGGTCCGAGTTTCGTGTCGCGTGACTCTGACTCGTACTCTTCGATATGAATCGACGTGTACACGTCATCTTTCACGAGACGCTCACTCATGATGATCGCATCCTCATAGTTGTAACCATCCCATGTCATGAAGGCAACGACGACGTTACGGCCGAGCGCGAGCTCACCCATATCCATCGATGGACCGTCTGCAAGGATTTCTCCTTTTTCGACACGGTCACCAGCTGCGATGATTGGTTTTTGGTTATAGCATGTCCCTTGGTTCGAACGGACATATTTTTGAAGTTTGTAACGGTCAAGGTCACCTGAAACCTCAGAACCGTTCACGTCAGACGTGCGACGGATCAAGATTTCACGCGCTGTGACGCGTTCGACGACACCTGGGTATTTCGCAACAATAGCTGCCCCAGAGTCTTTCGCAGATACGTATTCCATGCCGGTACCGACAATCGGTGAATCCGGTTGAAGGAGTGGTACTGCTTGACGTTGCATGTTCGCTCCCATGAGGGCACGGTTCGAGTCATCGTTCTCGAGGAACGGGATACATGCCGTTGCGGCAGAAACAACCTGTTTCGGCGAAACGTCCATGTAGTCCACTCGGCTTGGCTCGACTGACAAGTTTTGTCCGCGGAAACGGCAAAGAACTTGTTCGTCTGCAAAGTGGCCATCTTCTGTGAGCGGCATGTTTGCCTGTGCGACGACATAGAGGTCTTCCTCGTCAGCCGTCATATATTGAATGTCGCCAGTGACAAGACCTGTTTCTGGGTCAACACGACGGTATGGTGCTTCGATGAAACCGTACTCGTTCACTTTCGCATAAGACGAGAGTGAGTTGATGAGTCCGATGTTCGGCCCCTCTGGTGTTTCGATTGGACACATCCGACCGTAGTGCGAATAGTGAACGTCTCGAACTTCGAAACCAGCACGCTCACGTGTCAAACCACCCGGTCCAAGTGCAGAGAGACGACGCTTGTGCGTGAGCTCTGCGAGCGGGTTCGTTTGGTCCATGAACTGTGACAATTGCGAGCTACCGAAGAACTCTTTAAGTGATGCGATAACCGGGCGGATGTTGATGAGCGCCTGTGGTGTGATCGCATTTTGATCTTGAATCGACATACGTTCTTTTACGACACGTTCCATACGGGAAAGCCCGATCCGGAATTGGTTTTGGAGAAGTTCTCCGACTGAACGAAGACGACGGTTTCCTAAGTGGTCGATGTCATCTGTTGTTCCGACTTCGTGAAGTAAGTTGAAGAAGTAGTTGATTGAAGCGATAATATCGGCTGGCGTAATATGTTTTACGCTGCGATCGATATTGCCATTTCCGATGATGTTCAAGATACGCTCTCCATCTGGGTCATCCGGTGAGATGACTTTGATTGACTGAAGACCGAATGGCTCACCTTCAGCGACACCACCAGTTGGTTCCGCATCGATATAGCCAAGGCCGTTCTCCAAGTGCGGGAGGATACGATCTAAGTTGCGGCGGTCGAGGATTGTTCCAGCTTCGGCGAGTACCTCGCCTGTTTCCGGGTCCACGAGCGTTTCCGCTAATTTTTGACCGAACAAACGGTTCTTAAGATGAAGTTTTTTGTTCATCTTATAGCGACCGACGTTCGCTAAGTCGTAACGTTTCGGGTCGAAGAAACGTGAAACGAGAAGAGATTTCGCATTTTCTACCGTTGGTGGTTCACCAGGACGGAGACGCTCATAAATCTCGATCAACGCTTTCTCTGTAGACTCCGTATTATCTTTTTCAAGGGTGTTACGAAGGTATTCGTCATCCCCGAGAAGGTCGATAATTTCTTGGTCCGTACCGAATCCGAGGGCACGCAACAACACCGTTACCGGAATTTTACGGGTACGGTCGATACGAACATAAACGATATCTTTGGCATCTGTCTCGAGTTCGAGCCAAGCACCACGGTTCGGGATGACGGTTGCGCCAAATCCACGTTTACCGTTTTTATCGAGTTTAGCGTTATAGTACACGCTCGGTGAACGGACAAGCTGGGAAACGATGACGCGTTCTGCACCATTGATGATAAACGTTCCCGATTCTGTCATGAGCGGGAAATCCCCCATGAACACTTCTTGTTCTTTGAGCTCACCTGTCTCTTTGTTTTGGAGACGCACTTTTACGCGAAGTGGCGCAGAATAAGTAACGTCGCGCTCCTTCGATTCATCGATTGAATACTTCGGCTCACTGAGCGAGTAATCGATGAACTCCAATACGAGGTTTCCTGTGAAGTCGGAAATCGGTGAAATGTCTGTGAACATTTCCTTCAATCCTTCACGCAAGAACCACTCATAAGAAGCAGTTTGAATTTCAATCAAATTCGGAAGCTCTAATACCTCACTGATACGGGCAAAGCTTCTTCTCTGACGGTGACGACCGTACTGAACAAGTTGACCAGTCAACTGATTCACCTCTCAGACCCCCAATTCTTTAGCGAATTTTTCGGGCGTAATAATCGAACATTGTCATTGAATGTCGCTCGTTTTCCGTCTCTAAAAAGCGGCAGACACGGCAGTTTCAAGCGAATTCCATTCCAATGGCATTTTATAATGTTAGCATATACGTTATAGCGAGTCAACAAGACTTCACCGTTTGTCAAGACCGAATTGCCCGGAAAATAAAGTAACCTTTTTCTTTCGCGATCGTTTCAACTTGACCAAACACCTCTTCTAATAACTTTTTAGCAGAAGGTGCTCCTTGTTTCTTTTGAATGACGACATAGATTGCTCCTCCATCGACGAGGTGCGTATGTGCTTCACGCAAGATCGTATGGACGACTTGTTTCCCCGCACGAATCGGCGGATTGGTGACAATGGCGGCAAACCGTTCTCCCCCCACCGCGTCATACGCGTGAGAAAGCCGTGTTTCGACCGTCACTCCATTACGGGCGGCGTTTTGCTCAGAGAGCGCCAGCGCACGCTCATTCACATCAATGAGCAAGGCCTCACGCCCAGAGGCATCGGCAAGCGAGATCCCCATCGGACCATAGCCGCAGCCTACATCTAAAATACGTCCCGACACATCAGGCATCTCAAACGTTTCAATTAAAAGACGTGACCCAAAATCGACCGACCCTTTCGAGAACACACCGCGGTCCGAAGTGAAGTGATACTGTTTCCCTCGCAACTCATACGTCCATGTCTCTGGGGCACTTTCCGAACGTGGATCGTTCGTATAGTAATGATCTCCCATGCGTTGAACCTCCTAACCCATTCTTCAAGGAAATAAAAGAAGCTCGCCATGGCGAGCTTCTATAGGTTGTGAAGTTGAATTACTTAACTTCAACAGATGCGCCAGCTTCTTCAAGCTTAGCTTTGATTGCGTCAGCGTCTTCTTTAGAAACGCCCTCTTTGACTGGAGCTGGAGTTCCGTCAACGAGTGCTTTTGCTTCTTTAAGGCCGAGACCTGTGATTTCACGAACAGCTTTGATGACGTTGATTTTACCAGCGCCAGCGTTTGTGAGGATTACGTCGAATTCAGTTTTCTCTTCAGCTGCTGCGCCTGCGCCAGCACCTGCAACTGCTACTGGAGCTGCTGCTGATACGCCGAATTCTTCTTCGATTGTTTTTACGAGTTCGTTAAGTTCGAGAACCGTCATTGATTTGAGGTCTTCGATGAATTGCTCTTTGTTGAAAGCCATTATGGTTTTCCTCCTTTGATGTTGTGAAAAAGTTTTTTTGAGTTACGCTACGCGACAAAAATTAAGCTGATTGCTCTTCTTTTTGTTCTGCGATTGCATTTGTTGCGACTGCGAGCCCACGGATTGGAGCTTGAAGTACGCTGAGAAGCATCGAGAGAAGACCATCGCGTGATGGAAGTTCTGCAAGGGCTTTGATTTCTTCGAGTGAAGAAACTTTACCTTCGATGATTCCGCCTTTGAGTTCGAGCGCTTTGTGCTCTTTCGAGAAGTCGTTCAAGATCTTCGCTGGAGCAATAACGTCTTCTTTAGAGAAGGCGATTGCTGTAGGACCAGTGAAGACTTCGTCAAGACCTTCGAAGTTCGACTGAGTAGCCGCGCGGCGAAGAAGACCGTTCTTGTAAACTTTGAACTCGATTCCAGCGTCACGGAGTGATTTACGGAGTGTAGTCACTTCTTCAACTGTAAGTCCACGGTAGTCAACAACAACTGTTCCAACGCTCGCTTGCATTTTCTCAGCGATTTCATCGACGAGTGCCGATTTCTGAGCTACGATTTTTTCGTTTGCCATGTGTTTGCACCTCCTAGTCAATTCTTATACCGGACGAGAGGCTGCTCTCCAAAAGAAATCCCTCGTATGAAGACATACGAGGGCGTAATTGTTTGAAAGTAAACCTGTGACAACAGGCTCAAGTTCGAGCAAAGACACCTCGGAAGGGTTTACGGACCGATGTCCACCTTCTGTCTACGGTAATCCAACATATTCGGTTGAACGTGTATTACTTTATCAGCGGTGTCACACGTTGTCAACAATTTATTTCAACAAGATTACTTAAGGAAATCTGCAGTCGCTACACGGATCCCAGGACCCATTGTAGATGAAAGCGAGATGTTTTTAAGGTAAGTTCCTTTTGCAGTAGCAGGCTTCACTTTCATGAGTGTTTCGAGAATTGTCTCGATGTTCTCAGAGAGTTTAGATGCTTCAAATGATTTCTTACCAACTGGAACGTGGATGTTACCAGCTTTATCAACACGGTATTCAACTTTACCAGCTTTGATATCCGCGATTGCTTTTTCTACGTCGAAAGTAACTGTTCCTGTTTTCGGGTTAGGCATGAGGCCTTTAGGTCCGAGAACACGACCAAGTTTACCAACTTCACCCATCATGTCAGGTGTCGCAACGATTACATCGAAGTCGAACCATCCTTGTTGGATTTTGTTGATGTACTCAGCGTCGCCAACGTAGTCTGCTCCAGCAGCTTCCGCTTCTTTCACTTTCTCACCTTTTGCGAAGACGAGAACTTTTTGTGTTTTACCAGTACCGTGTGGAAGTACAACGGCACCACGGATTTGTTGGTCTGCTTTCTTCGGATCTACGCCGAGACGGACAGCAACTTCGATTGTTTCATCGAATTTAGCAGTAGCTGTTTTTTGAACGAGCTCGACAGCTTCAGCGAGGTCGTATGACTTCGTGCGGTCAACAAGCTTAGCTGCTTCTTGGTGTTTTTTACCCATGATCTTTTCCTCCTTGTGGTTAGCGGAATTTCCTCCCACATAATGAAGGGATTGAAGGTGAGCAGTATTCACCGACAACCCCAGAGACTAGCAATTAGTCTTCGATTACAATACCCATACTACGTGCAGTACCTTCAACCATAAGCATCGCTGTTTCTACAGATGATGCGTTAAGGTCAGGCATTTTAAGTTCAGCGATTTCGCGAACTTTGTCACGCTTAACCGTTGCTACTTTCTTACGGTTTGGTTCACCAGAACCACTCTCGATACCAGCAGCTTTCTTCAAGAGAACTGCAGCTGGTGGAGTTTTCGTAATGAATGTAAACGAACGATCTTCGTATACCGTGATGACTACAGGAATAATCAATCCGGCTTGGTCTTGTGTACGAGCGTTGAACTCTTTACAGAATCCCATGATGTTAACACCTGCTTGACCAAGTGCTGGACCTACTGGTGGAGCTGGGTTTGCTTTACCAGCTGGGATTTGAAGTTTAACGAGTTTAGAAACTTTTTTCGCCACGAGACACACCTCCTTAAGTCTAAAATGTGGTTTCTTGGACGTTGTGCGCCCTCCCACTCAATCTATTAGGTCGAGTTTGTACCGAAATAAAGCACAACATCAAACATTTTCGATTGTACCATCCGTTTTACGGATTAGCAAGTGGGTTTAGTTAATTTTCTGAACTTGTTCGAAATCAAGCTCAATTTTTGTTTCACGACCGAACATGTCGACCACGACTTTGAGCTTCTCTTTGTCGGCTTCAATCTCGTCGATTGTTCCTTCAAAGTTCTCAAATGCGCCTTCTTTCACGCGGACAAGGTCACCGAGTTCATAGTTGTAACGATCTTTCTTCTCGATGAGTCCCATTTGTGACAAGACGTTTGTCACTTCGTCCGGTTGGAGTGGGATTGGTTTTGCCCCACCACCCGTTGAACCGAGGAAGCCGGTGACGTTTGGCGTGTTGCGGACAACATACCATGAATCGTCAGTCATGACCATCTCTACGAACACATAGCCCGGGAAACTTTTGACTTCACGTTCTTTGATTTTCTTCTCGCCACTCTTCAATGTGACTTCTTCTTGCGTCGTTTCAGTCGGGACGAGGACGCGGAAAATTTTATCTTCCATGTTCATCGAACCGATTCGACGTTCTAGGTTTTCTTTGACGTTATTCTCAAAACCTGAGTACGTCTGGACAACAAACCATTGTTTCTCCACGGCTTTCACCTCTTCCTTAGTTAATCAATAAATTGACGAGATAACTGACCCCAGTATCTACGCCGAACACGAACAGGCCAATCACGACAACAGTCGCGATGACAGTAATGGTATATTTCGTGAGTTCTTTACGAGTCGGCCAACTCGTTTTCTTCAACTCTTTCCATACGTCGCGCAAAAAGTTCATGGTAGCTTCCTCCTACATTGAATGCCAATCTACGTTACTTTGATTCCCGATGCAGCGTATGCGCGTTACAGCGGCGACAAAACTTCTTCATTTCAAGCCGTGTCGACACGCCGTCTTTTTTTGTCGTCGAGTACTCTCGAGACCCGCATTCTGAGCAAGCGAGACTTACTTTCTTTGCCATTCATAAGCGCCCCTTTCGACTACTCTCTCTTAAAAAAGAGCGAAAAAAAAACGCCTCCTGTAAATGGCGTCTACGGACAAGGCGCTGCTTTTAAAGTATCACATAGGAGGCACGCGGTCAATAATCGGTTAGCTCGTGAGCATCCGGACGTCGACATGACGCTCGAATTTCTTCTTCACACGTTGCAACGCATTATCGATCGATTTGACATGACGATCGAGATCGTCTGAAATCTCTTGATAAGAACGTCCGTCTAAATAAAGACGCAATACTTTCCGTTCGAGGTCACTCAAGATCTCATCCATCTTCGCTTCCATGAACGTCTGTTCTTCCTGTGTCACGATCAATTCTTGTGGATCAGTCGGATGTGGTGGCAAGATGACATCGAGCAACGTCCGGTCAGACTCTTCATCAAAAATTGGTTTATCGAGTGACACATATGAATTGAGCGGAATATGTTTTTGGCGTGTCGCCGTCTTGATTGCCGTGATCATCTGACGGGTGATACACATCTCAGCAAAGCTTTTGAATGACGCAAGTCGCTCGTCCTTATAATCACGCACACCTTTATAAAGGCCGATCATCCCTTCTTGGACGATGTCCTCGTGATCTGCACCAATCAAAAAGTATGAACGTGCCTTCGCCCGCACAAAATACCGGTATCGTTCAATCAAAAACTCGAGCGCGTCGCTATCCCCTTCGTTGCGCGCCAATAAGACCAACTCTTCGTCTGACATTTTTTCAAACTGTTCGTACGGCCATCCGTTCATGCTCGTTACCCCCCGGCGATTGATCCTGAACTATGTAAGGTTGTGTCCCATTATAGGACTCCCTACTCCTATGCGTCAAACAAATTTCTAAAAATTCCGTCAATTGAATACTGTGTAACTCATATATGTAATAGTATACAACATTCCTTTGCAAAAAAATGTCAAAATCGAAACAAAGACGAGTCCATTTGATGAACTCGTCCGTGATTTCAATCACCTTTTGATTTGCGACGTCGCATTTCTTCAAACTTCGCTTGAATATGCGGTGGAATATCAATCGTCTTCCGATTCGCTTGTTCTTTCTCGAGCGACACGCGCTGTTGTTCAATCAATGTTTTCGCATGCTTCCAATCTTTCAACAGTTCGGTTGCCGGGACGCGCAATGCGCCTTGACCAAAGATGACCCACTGCTCCGTGAAATCGTTCGTCGCGACGAATAATGTAATGAGCCGGTCATCCACTAATTCATGGGCACGCCGCTCAATCCATTCGTCCGCCGTCTCATTCTCTTTCGTATAGACAACGTCGACCCGACTCCGCTTCTCTTTGGATTCACGACCATAACGCATATGGGCGTCAAACACGATGGTGACCTCTTTGCCGGACACAGCCTGATATTCTGCCATCGCCTCAATCAACAGATTACGTGCTTGTTCAAAATCTACGTCGCGGAGACTTCTCAAGTGAGGCCACGCGCCGATGATATTATATCCGTCGACAAGAAGGAGCTCACGCTTCAGGATACTCATGCCAATGGATGACGTGAGCGATGCACCTCATACAGGAGGAGCGCCGCTGCAACAGATGCATTGAGTGACGTGACATGACCGACCATCGGTAAATGAACAAGGAAGTCGCACGATTCGCGCACGAGTCGGCTCATCCCTTTGCCCTCACTTCCAATGACCACAACGAGTGGAATATTTCCATCCAATCGACGATAGTCCTGACTTTCTTTCGCATCGGTCCCGACGACCCACAATCCTTTTTCCTTCAACTCTTCAAGTGTCCGTGTCAAGTTCGTCACACGCGCCACCGGAATATGCTCAATGGCCCCGGTCGAGGCTTTGGCAACCGTTTGAGTCAAACCGACCGAGCGACGTTTCGGAATGATGATCCCATGTGCGCCAACAGCATCGGCGGTCCGTAAAATCGAACCGAGATTGTGCGGGTCTTCGAGCTCATCTAGTAAAATGAAGAGCGGTGTCTCATCTTTCGAAGCTGCGAGAGCGAACATGTCTTCGACTGTTTTGTATTCATAAGCCGCAACCGCCGCAACGACTCCTTGGTGATGTTCACTGCCAGCCATCTTCTCAAGTTTCGTTTTTGGGACGAATGACACTTGGACCGATGCTTCGTTCGCCATCGCGATAATTTGAGCGAGTGGTCCCTTTTGCTGACCTTCCATAATGAATACTTTATTCATATCCCGACCACTTCGCAGTGCCTCGAGTACCGGGTTACGACCGTAAAGGAAGTCAATCCCTTCCTCCATCACATCGACTTCCTTATAGTCAGGGCGTTCTGCCTTTTGGCGACGCGCGCGATCTGGTCGTTCCCCACGAGGGCGGTCAAACGTTCGTTTCTCCGCTCCCCGATTTCCGTCATGTCGTTTCGGTCGACTCGGCTTCGAGTCGTTCGAACGCTTGTTTGATGAGTTCTTCAAGACGATCCCTTCTTTCTGTCAAATAGATATACCCAATCAATGCCTCGAACGCCGTGGAATAACGATACGTGTGCACATCGACCCGCTTTGGAACCGATCCGGATTTCGCATTCTTTCCACGTCTGACGACAGCCTGTTCCTCTTCTGTCAACGCATCCGTCTCTAACCAAAATGTCACGACGCTCGCCTGCGCTCGTGCATTGACGTAGCGGACCGCACCCCGGTGTAAGTCATTCGGGCGCGTCAATCCTTTCTCGAGCAGGCGTCTCCGTACAGCCATTTCGTATACCACGTCTCCCATGTAAGCGAGCGCAAGGGCATTCATTTGTTTCGGTTGCATCATAACCGCTTCCACCGAACCCCTTGGGCCGTGTCTTCGAGTTGGATGTGTTGTTCTTTTAGTAAATCACGAATCTCGTCAGCCCGGGCAAAATTACGTGCCGCCCGTGCGTCGTTCCGTTCTTGAATCAATTGGTCGATCTCGTCATCCAATAGTTCTTTTTCTTCTGCCAACGTCAAGCCGAGGACACCCGTCAATTCATCAAATAGCGACAGGACCTGTTCTAGCGTCGCTTTGGCCACATGATCGGCCTTCGCATAAATGTTCGCTTCCCGTGCCAAGTCAAAGAGGACGGTCACGGCGTTGGCCGTATTGATATCATCATCCATTGATTCGATGAAAGACGCTTTGATGGATTCAAGCTTCCGTTCCATCGACTCGCTCGCCTCTCCAAGTCCAGCTGTTACCGACAAGCGATATTCAATATTCTGATAGGCTTCCTTGATTCGGCTCCAGCCGTTCGCCGCTTGTTCAATCAATTCTCGGCTATAGTTGATCGGATGACGATAATGTACAGACAACATGAAGAAGCGCAGGACCATCGGGTCGACTTCTTTCAACGCCTCATGGACGAGGAGGAAGTTTCCGAGCGACTTAGACATCTTCTCATTTTCAATGTTAATGAAGCCGTTATGCAACCAATAGTTGGCGAACTTCGCATGGTTGCAAGCTTCTGACTGAGCAATCTCGTTCTCGTGGTGTGGGAATTTCAAATCATGACCGCCCGCGTGTATATCAATTGTTGTCCCGAGATGTTTTTTCGCCATCGCCGAGCATTCGATATGCCAGCCCGGACGTCCTTTGCCCCACGGACTATCCCATGATGGTTCATCCGGTTTAGCCGCTTTCCATAAGACGAAGTCGAGCGGGTCTTCTTTCTTCTCCCCGACATCGACACGTGACCCGGCCCGCAAATCTTCAATCGATTGCTGGCTCAATTTTCCGTAAGTCTCAAACTTCTTCGTCCGGAAATACACGTCTCCTTCTGATTCATAAGCGAACCCTTCCGTCTCTAATTGACGAATGAATTCGATGATTTCTACCATCGTATCGGTAACACGCGGATGCACGTCTGCCGGTTGAACGTTAAGTGCCCCTGTATCTGCTAAATATGCCTCTATATAGCGATTCGTCAGCGTCTCCGTGTCTTCTCCTAATTCATTCGCCGTACGAATGATCTTGTCATCCACGTCTGTGAAGTTCAAGACGTATTTGACCTCGTACCCACGATACGTCAAGTAGCGACGAACCGTATCGAAGGCGATCGCCGGACGGGCGTTTCCAACATGAATGTAGTTGTAAACGGTCGGACCGCATACGTACATCGATACTTTACCCGGAACAATCGGGACAAACGGTTCTTTTTTATTCGTGAGACTGTTGTACAGCTGAATCATGTGTCTTCTCCTCCATCCGCTTTTCAAGCGTTGCTAATTTTTGTTGTAGTTCATCCACTGCCGCTTCTAAGCGTTCTTGGCATTCGCGGTCCGGATCTGGGAAACGATGATCTAGATCATGTTGCTTCACACGCTTACCGTTTCGGATGACGACACGACCTGGAATTCCGACCACGGTCGAATCAGACGGCACATCGTTCAATACGACCGAGCTCGCTCCGATTTTGACGCAATCGCCGACCGTGATGTTCCCAAGTACTTTCGCCCCCGCTGAAATAAGCACGTCACTCCCGATTGTCGGGTGACGCTTCCCTTTCTCTTTCCCCGTTCCACCCAGGGTGACGCCTTGATAGATGGTGACGTCATTCCCGATAATCGCCGTCTCACCGATGACGACACCGAAACCGTGATCGATGAACACGCGGTCCCCAAGGACTGCCCCCGGATGAATTTCAATCCCGGTCAACCAACGACTGAACTGGGCTAATAATTTGGCCACCAGTTTCACGTTACGTTTCCATAATCCGTGCGCGATGCGGTGTGCCCATATGGCGTGAAGGCCTGGGTAAGTCAGTGCCACTTCTACTTTCGAACGAGCGGCAGGGTCTAGTTCCAGGACAGTCCGCAAGTCTTCGCGTACACTGCTCCAAAATCCCATAATCGATATCTCCTTTTCTTATACAAAAACAAAGACGCCCCTGTGCCAAGGCACAGAGACGCCGTAAGCGCGGTTCCACTCTGTTTGGGAAAATGCGTTCCCCTCTCAAGTCTCGTTAACGCCGAGTCACGGCCTCGACTACATATCGCCGAGACGGCTCCGAGGTGCACTTCTTCGGGGGACACATCTAGAACTCCCAGCCTAGGTTCTAGTCTCTGCAACGTGTCGTACCGCTTACTTTCCTCATCGATGCCTTTATTACGCTAATAAAGTTGTCAGACGCTTCAACACACGCTCTTTTCCGATTAACGAAATGGCGTTCGGGAGTTCCGGTCCATGTGTTTGCCCTGTCGTAGCGACACGGATCGGCATGAACAAGTTCTTCCCTTTTTGACCGGTCGCTTTTTGCGTCGCTTTCGTCGCCGCTTTAATCGCTTCCGGTGTGAAGTCTTCGATTGCTTCGAGCTGCTGTTTGAACTCTGCAAGAACAGCAGGTACCGTTTCACCTGAAAGGACAGCGTTCGCTTCCTCGTCATACTCGATTTCATCTTTGAAGAACAAGTCTGTCAACGCGACGATTTCTGCTCCGTGCGTCATTTGTTCTTTATACAATGCAATCAAGTTTGTCGCCCAATCCGCTTCCTCAACAGATACCGCCTCGGGTAATCGTCCTGCTTCTTGTAAGAATGGTAAACTGAGTGCCACCACTTCGTCAAGCGTGGCCTTCTTCATGTAGACACTGTTGATCCAAGAAAGTTTTTGTTGGTCAAAAACCGCCGGACTCTTCGACAAACGTTTCGCATCAAACATTTCAATGAACTCTTCTTTTGAGAAGATTTCTTCTTCCCCGACGGGTGACCAGCCAAGGAGCGAAATGAAGTTGAAGAGCGCTGCTGGCAAGTAACCAAGATCCGCATATTGTTCGATGAACTGAATAATCGATTCGTCCCGTTTTGATAACTTCTTATGTTGGTCATTGTAGATGAGCGTCATGTGACCGAATTCAGGATAGTCCCAACCAAGTGCGTCATAGACCATCATCTGTTTTGGTGTGTTCGCGATATGGTCGTCCCCACGCAACACGTGACTGATCTTCATCAAATGGTCGTCCACGACAACTGCGAAGTTGTACGTTGGAATGCCGTCCTGTTTCACGATGACCCAGTCACCGAAATCTTTCGATTCAAACGAGACGTCTCCTTTGACGACATCTGTCCATTTATACGTCACGCCTTCCGCCACACGAATCCGAATAGACGGTTTACGCCCTTCCGCTTCAAACGCTTCACGTTCTTCAACAGTGAGGTTACGGTGCGCACCCGAGTAACGTGGTGCCTCCCCACGTGCGATTTGTGCTTCACGCTCTGCTTCAAGCTCCTCCGAGGTCATGTAGCATTTATAAGCAAGGCCTTTGCTCATCAACTCATTGACGTACTTCTCATAAATCGCAAGACGCTCCATTTGATAATATGGACCGTAGTCTCCGTCACGCCCTGGACCTTCATCCCAGTCGATGCCGAGCCATTCCAAGTATTTCATCTGACTCTCGACACCGTTCAACACATTCCGTTTCTGGTCAGTGTCTTCAATCCGAAGAATCATTTTTCCGCCAGCATGGCGAGCAAATAAGTAGTTAAACAACGCAGTCCGCGCATTTCCGATATGGAGATGCCCCGTCGGACTAGGCGCATAGCGTACACGCACTTCACTCATAATAGTTCCACCTTTCTTCTCTTCTGCCCAAATAGTATACCATTTCTGTCAAGCCCGGTTGAGTAAGATGACCGCTTGCGCCGCAATCCCTTCTTCGCGTCCCGTGAAGCCCAGTTTCTCCGTCGTCGTCGCTTTCACGTTCACCTGCTCGATGTCCGCCTCAAGAAGTTCAGCGATGACCGCTCGCATCTCATCAATGTAAGGACGAAGTTTCGGACGTTGTGCCATGACCGTCGCATCTACATTTCCGAGAACGTACCCTTGGTCTTTCACGAGCTGCCAGACGTGACGAAGCAATACTTTCGAATCCGCATCTTTAAATTCCGGGTCCGTATCCGGGAAGTGCTTTCCGATATCACCTGCCGCAATTGCTCCAAGTGCCGCATCCGCAATCGTATGGAGTAACACGTCCGCATCAGAATGACCGAGCAGTCCGCGCTCATGTGGAATCTCAATCCCTCCTAAGATTAACGGACGTCCTTCTGCAAATGCGTGTACATCAAACCCTTGACCAATTCTCATTGTAATTCCTCCTCCGCTAAAATCGCGTCGCCGAACAATAAATCTTCGGGCGTCGTCATTTTGATGTTGTGATAGTCCCCAAGGACCACTTGTACCGATTCGCCGAGCCACTCAAACAAACTGGCATCATCCGTGCCCATTACTTGTTGTTCGACCGCTCGTTCATGTGCCGCCAAAATCGCTTTCGCCTGAAAGGCTTGCGGCGTTTGTGCCAACCACAGGTTTTCACGGGGAACGGTGCGTTCGATGTGATGACGTTGAACTTGTTTGACCGTATCTTTAACGGGTACCGCCAAGATGGCACCACCTTGCCGTGCCGCTTCAGCCACTTGATGCAACTGTTCACGTTTTACAAACGGACGCGCACCGTCATGAATCATCACAATCGTATCGGGTGCAACAACCTTCAGTCCTGCATGGACACTCTGTTGTCGTTCTTCCCCTCCTGCTACGTATGTAACCGGCGTCTTCATCTGTGACGTTATCTCCTCGAACCAGTCCCGTTCTTCCGGCCGGATGGCTAACACAATCCGTTCGCACCACGGATCGGTATCGAACGTCTGTAACGTCCAAGCGATAATCGGTTTGTCACGGAGCGTCAGCATGAGCTTATTCGCATCCGCACCCATCCGTTTCCCTCTCCCGGCAGCCGGGATGACAACTGTATAAGCTACCATGTAAATACCTCTCTTCGTGAAAAAAGAGAGCGCTCTCGCGTCTCTTTTTGATCCGTTATTCCGGACGGGCAAAAATCATACGTCCTGCAGACGTTTGTAAGACACTCGTCACAACGACAGGGAGCGTCTTCGAAATCAATTTACGTCCGCCCTCCACGACGACCATCGTCCCGTCCTCAAGGTAAGCAACCCCTTGATTCTGTTCTTTTCCTTCTTTAATAACTGTCACGACCATCTCTTCACCAGGAATGACAATCTGTTTGACAGCGTTCGCCAAATCATTGATGTTCAAGACCGGTACATTTCGAACCTCACACACTTTATTTAAGTTGTAGTCATTCGTAACGACAATCCCGTTTTTCAGTTCAGCCAGTTTGATCAATTTGATGTCGACTTCCGGTACATCTTCAAAGTCTCCATCATAGATCTCAACCTGGATGCGCTTGTTTTCTTGAAGTTCCTTCAAAATGTCCAGTCCACGACGTCCACGATTCCGCTTCAACGTATCCGATGAGTCGGCGATGTATTGCAGTTCGCCGATGACGAATTGTGGCACAATCAATGTCCCTTCCACGAATCCAGTCGTCGCAATATCCGCGATTCGACCGTCGATGATGACGCTCGTGTCTAAAATCTTATCATTCGAGCGTTGGACTGGTTCAGCCGCAGGCTTATCCCGTTCACTCTTCACAAATAGTTTGATCCATTCGTTACGCTTCCGATAGCCGACCGCGAAACCAAAGTAACCAAACAGGGCCGTGACAAAAATCGGGACGATTTTACTCAGTAAGAAGATATTCGTGACTTCAAGCGATACACTGATCAAAAAGGCAATCAAGAGCCCAATGATAAGACCGATCGAACCAAATAAGATATCCCCTACGGGTAAACGGACGAGCCGTTCTTCGACAAAACGAATAAATGCAACAACACCATCTGTTAAGAATAAACTAAGAATGAAGAAGATAAGTCCACCAATCAAACTTGCTACGTATGGAATCGTTAACCACCCCGGCACATTCATGCCAAGGTCTGCTAATAAAAGCGTCGCTTCGATGATTCCGAACCAACCCACGACGAGTCCAATCAAAATAAATCCGATTCGTACAGCAATCTTCACTCATTCCACCTCCTTCTATATGAAATAAAATTTCAAAAAATAACACTTTCATTGTAACACGATTTTTTCAATCACGTTCGTTACAAAGCGTTAAAAACTGCCAGTGGCGACCCGTTAGAACGGAATCGCCAACTGGAGTGCTTCGTCCACTGTCCCGACCCCGACGACTTCAATCCCTGCCGGAGCGGTCCATCCCCCCATGTTATTTTTCGGGATGATGGCCCGTGTAAAACCTAGTTTCGCCGCCTCGGCGACACGTTGCTCGATTCTTGAAACCCGTCGCACTTCACCGGTCAATCCGACCTCACCGATGCAGACATCCGTCGGACGGGTCGGACGATCGCGGAAACTCGAGGCGATCGAGATGCAAATCGCAAGGTCAATCGCCGGCTCGTCCAGTTTGACGCCACCGGCTGCTTTCAAGTACGCATCCTGCGTCTGAAGCAAGAGACCGGAACGTTTCTCAAGCACGGCCATGAGAAGCGCGACTCGGTTTTGATCGATGCCCGTTGCCATACGTCTCGGGTTCCCGAACGATGTCGGAGAGATGAGTGCTTGGAGTTCCACGAGTACCGTCCGTGTCCCTTCCATTGAGGCAACGACGGTCGAGCCTGATACGCCCGCGGTGCGCTCCTCTAAGAATATTTCGGACGGATTGAGCACTTCCTCAAGCCCGCTCTCTTTCATCTCGAAAATGCCAATCTCGTTCGTCGACCCAAAACGGTTTTTCACCGCCCGTAAAATACGGAACGTATGATGACGTTCCCCTTCAAAGTAAAGTACCGCATCGACCATATGCTCGAGTAAACGAGGACCAGCAATCGATCCTTGCTTCGTCACGTGACCGACGATGAAGACGGCGATCCCTCGCGTTTTCGCAATTTTCATGAGGGCGGCCGTACATTCTCGAACTTGCGACACGCTCCCTGGCGCTGATTGAATCTCATCCATGTATACCGTTTGAATCGAGTCAATGATGACAAATCCGGGTTGCTCCTCATCAATAACCCGTTCAATCATCAACATGTCCGTCTCAGCGAGTACGAACAAGTCATCCGTTGGTAAGCCGAGCCGTTCCGCACGCAGTTTCGTCTGTTTGAGCGATTCCTCTCCCGAGATGTACAGCACCTTTTTACCACTATGGGCTAAGTGAGCGCTGACCTGTAGCAAGATTGTTGATTTCCCAATCCCTGGGTCCCCTCCGACTAAGACGAGTGAACCTGGGACAATTCCTCCACCGAGCACGCGGTCAAATTCACGGCTATTCGTATGCACACGCGTCTCTTCTTGTGAGACGACGTTTGCTAAACGTTCCGGTTTCAATTGTCGCGATGAACTATGCACAAAGGCCGCTCCACGTTTGGCCTTCTTCTCTTCTACAAACTCTTCGACGAGCGTATTCCATTCATTACAACCCGGACAGCGTCCCATCCACTTGGCTGATTCATATCCGCACGATTGGCAGACGTATTTCGTTTTAATTTTGGCCATAAGTTCCCTTCCTGTCTAAAAAAAGCTCCCTCTAAACGACGAGGGAGCTGAATGATTTACTGAACTACACCTTCGTTACGAACGACGAACTCTCCATCTTGTACGTCGAGCGCAACTTTACTGCCTTTAGCGATTGTACCGCCGA
Source organism: Exiguobacterium sp. s83 (assembly GCF_018617095.1). GTDB lineage: Bacteria > Bacillota > Bacilli > Exiguobacteriales > Exiguobacteriaceae > Exiguobacterium > Exiguobacterium profundum. The sequence goes on from NZ_JACSJP010000006.1 coordinate 48,997, forward strand.
GCATCGCTTCTGAGAGACGGTCCTCCACTTCCCGTTGAAGGGCACGACGGAGAGGGCGAGCCCCGTATTCCGGATCGTAACCGACATCGGCAATTTTATCGAGTGCCGCATCCGTCAAGCTGAAATCAACACCTTGCTCGGCGAGACGTTTCTTGAGCGTCTCTGCCATAAGTTTGATGATTTCTTGAATGTGCTCTTTTTGAAGTGAATGGAATACCGTGATTTCATCAATTCGGTTCAAGAACTCAGGTCGGAACGCTTTCTTCAATTCCTCGAGTACTTTGTCCTTCATTTCTGTATACTCACGTTTCACATCATCTTCCACTGTGAATCCTACATATTTGTTTCGTTGAAGCGCTGCGGCTCCGACGTTAGACGTCATGATGATGACGGTGTTTCGGAAGTCGACTGTGCGACCTTTCGAATCCGTCAAGCGACCGTCGTCTAACACTTGAAGCAAGATGTTGAATACTTCTGGGTGCGCTTTTTCGATTTCATCGAGTAGGATAACCGAGTACGGTTTCCGACGCACTTTTTCAGTCAATTGACCGCCTTCTTCGTAACCAACATAACCAGGAGGCGAACCGACGAGACGGCTCGTCGCATGTTTTTCCATGTACTCGGACATGTCGATTCGAATGATGGCATCTTCATCGCCAAACATCGCTTCGGCAACTGCACGGGCGAGCTCTGTTTTCCCGACTCCGGTCGGTCCGAGGAAGATGAATGACCCGATTGGACGTTTCGGATCTTTCAATCCGGCCCGGGCGCGACGGATGGCGCGGGAAATTGATTTCACCGCATCGTCTTGACCGATGACACGGTTGTGAAGAATTGATTCGAGTTTGAGGAGACGGTCTGTCTCTTCTTCGGCAATCTTCGTGACCGGTACACCTGTCCAGTTCGCAACAACTTGAGCGATATCTTCTTTCGTCACTTCAAGTTTTTCGTTACCTTGCTTGTTCTGCCACTCTGCTTTCAACTCTTCTAACTCATCGCGTAACTTCTGTTCCGTATCGCGAAGGGAAGCTGCTTTTTCAAACTCTTGGCTTTGAACGGCAGAGTCTTTCTCTTTACGAATCGATTCGAGACGGGATTCCAACTCTTTCAAATTCGGTGGTGCCGTGAATGAGCGAAGTCGTACTTTCGATGCTGCCTCGTCGACGAGGTCGATCGCCTTATCCGGCAAGAAACGATCTGAGATGTAACGGTCTGAAAGGACGACCGCCTCGTGAATCGCCGTATCTGTAATCGTCACACGGTGGTGTGCTTCATAGCGATCGCGTAACCCGAGTAAGATTTGTTCAGCTTCTTCTGTTGTCGGTTCGTTCACTTGAATCGGTTGGAAGCGGCGCTCAAGCGCTGCATCTTTTTCGATGTACTTTCGGTATTCATCAAGTGTAGTCGCCCCGATACATTGAAGTTCGCCGCGAGCCAATGACGGTTTGAGGATGTTCGACGCATCGATTGCACCTTCTGCACCACCCGCACCGATCAATGTATGCAACTCATCAATAAAGAGAATGACGTTACCGGCTTGACGAATTTCATCCATCACTTTTTTCAAGCGATCTTCGAATTCACCACGATATTTCGTACCTGCGACGAGCGTTCCCATATCGAGCACCATGACGCGTTTGTTGCGAAGCGTTTCAGGTACCTCGTTGTTGATGATTTGCTGAGCGAGACCTTCGACGACCGCTGTTTTCCCGACCCCTGGTTCCCCAATTAGAACCGGGTTGTTCTTCGTCCGACGCGACAACACTTCGATGACACGTTGAATTTCGCCTGCACGTCCGATGACTGGATCTAAACGAGACTCGCGTGCTTGTTGTGTCAAATCGCGTGCCAATCCGTCAAGCGTTGGTGTTGCGGCGCTCGCCCCAGGTTGCGAAGCATTTGAAGAAGACTCGGTGTTCCCGAGAAGTTGTAACACTTGTTGACGTGCTTTCGTCAAACTGATTCCAAGGTTATTGAGGACGCGTGCCGCGACCCCTTCTCCTTCACGAATCAATCCTAGAAGGATGTGTTCCGTTCCGACGTAAGAGTGTCCCAATTTTCGAGCCTCATCCATCGAAAGCTCAATGACCTTTTTCGCACGCGGTGTGTAATGAATCGTCGACCCGTTCTCCGAACCGCGACCAATCAATGATTCTACTTCTTGTTGGATTTTTTCAGAGGTCAATCCGAGGGCGAAGAGCGCTTTTGCCGCAATCCCTTCTCCTTCACGAACCAATCCTAATAAAATATGTTCTGTACCAATATTATGATGGCCAAGACGTACGGCTTCCTCTTGTGCTAAAGCTAATACGCGTTGTGCTCGTTCTGTAAATCGTCCAAACATCATTGACATAACCTCCTTATAGTTGGATCAAACTAAGCCTTGATCTAACGTTCGACGAACAAGTGTCGCTCGTTCTCGATCTCGTTCTTGCGTAGATAATGTTTTCCCGAAATGTTTTTGTAGAAAACCTGATTGTAACCGAACGATGAGTTCATGAAACTTCGGCGGACTCCAATCAGACAAAATTCCTAGGTCACTCGCTAAATGTAAATCAGATAGCCGCTCAATGGCTTCGGTAGAAGAAAGAAGTTTGGCATATCGTAAAATACCATATGACCGATAAAACCGATCCTCTAACTCTTCTTGTCGATGTGCGATGAGCTCTTCACGCGCATGACGTTCTGCTTGAATCACTTGTTCTGTCACTTCCATAAAGTCAGCTAACAGCTGTGATTCATGACTGCCCAATGTCCGCTGATTTGAAAGCTGGAACAACCGTCCTGCCGCATCGCTACCTTCTCCGTAACGACCTCGAATCGTATAGCCAAGTTTTCGAAGTTCTCGCAAAATGGGGCTGATTCGACCCGTTAACGTGAGTCCCGGTAAGTGTAACATGACCGAGGCCCGGAGTCCGGTTCCGATATTGCTTGGGCATGTCGTCAAGTAGCCTAACTGTTCGTCAAAGGCGTAGGAGAGTGATTCTGCGCACAATGCGTCTACTTGATTCGCTATTTCAAACGCCTCTTTCACTTGATAACCTGGGAGTAAGGTCTGAATTCGTAAATGATCTTCTTCGTTAATCAACACACTGATGGTTTCATCTTCACTTAAAAAGACTGCACTTTCTTCGTTTGCCGCAACGGCCGGACTAATCAAGTGTTTCTCCATCAACGCCTGCCGGGTGACTTCATCATAATCACGCATATGAAGATATTCAAATCCCTTTAACCCACGTAACCGCCCTTCGAGACGATTACACAGTTGACGTTCTCCTTCTTTAGAGAGGACCGGCGAAAACACAGTGTCTTTGACGTTACGTGCCAGTCGGATTCTTGTGGAGACGACCAGGTCATCCAATTTGGCACGCTCTTTCATTTTTGGACCAAGTGGATGTGTTAGGAACGTTTCCATTAGACATCACCTTGCCCTTCTAATTGCTTCATTTCTTTTTGAATACGTGCTGCTCGTTCATAATCTTCTTGTTCGACAGCGCGGGTCAACTCCCCTGCCAACTTTTCGAGTCGCTCTTCGATTCGTTCATGAGGTGTACGTAACTGGTCAGGGACCGAACCGATGTGATGATCATGTCCTTGTTGATATTGACGTGTGATTTTAATCAGTTCATCACGAAATACGGTATAACACGTAGCACATCCTGCTTTTCGTACACGCAATAAATCTTGGCGCGTCATCTGACAGGTTGGGCAACGCTTTACGACCGGGACATAGCCCGTCATAAGTTCTACCGTACATTGTCGACATAGCCGTTTTTTTACGGGCACGTCCTGTTCCATGACAACGACTTCATTGACAGCCGGTCGCTGTTTACAACGTTCACATAGCATACGACTTACCCTCCATTACGATAACGAAGTACTTTCATCAGCGCGAGTAGTTGTTGACGTCGAATATAGGAGCGATCGTCAACTTGTAAGTTCAATGCTTCATCTGATAAGAGATGATAAATCAACTGCGCCTCTTGTTCGTGCATCATCTGTTCTTCAACCAATCGAATCAGCACATTTTCAACGAGCTGTTCGTTCAAACGTGGATGTTCATGAATGACATCCATCAAACTAGAGAGAACATCTTGTTTTTCGTGTAAAATGACGCGTCGAATACGAATATATCCGCCACCGCCACGTTTACTTTCTACTAAATATCCTTTTTCGACGGTAAAACGTGTGTTGATGACGTAATTGATTTGGGATGGGACACATTCGAATCGTTGTGCGATATCTTGACGTTTGATTTCAATCGCATTTGCCTGACTTTCCTTCAAGACTTGCTTCAAATACTGTTCGATGACATCCGAAATATTTCTCATCTCCACCACCCTCTGACCATCTTTGACTTTTGACTATATTTTATCATTGATTTAAAAAAAGGCAAACGAAAAGCGATGCCTCTATGTCGAGAGCATCGCTAAAACAAAAAAACGACCGAGCGTATGCTCGGTCGTCCTCTGCGTTGTTGCCTGGCAACGTCCTATCCTCACAGGGGGAGATCCCCCAACTACTTTCGGCGCTGAGACGCTTAACTTCCGTGTTCGGC